>JBGAMJ010000219.1:0-6305 GCA_044223035.1 Piscinibacter sp. | reverse complement strand
GCTCCAGCAACTCGATGGCGCGCGGGAACTTCTCCGCCCGGATGGCGGCCACCGCCTCGGTGTAGTCCGGGTCCTCGGCGGCCACCGAGGTGCCGCCGCCGCCGCCGTCGCCGGCGGCCTGGGCCGCGGCACAAGCCACCAGGCCGGCGAGCGCCAGCAGGGCGCGGGAAGCGCGTGTGAGGTCCATGGCGGGGCTCCTGTTCAGATGCAGGCGATGTCGAGCTGGTGCTCGTGGCCGAAGGCGGTGGACGAGGTCACGGTGACGGTGCTGCCGGCCCTGAGCTGGGCCAGCTGTGCCGGCGACAGCGTGACGGCGTGGTCGTGGTCGGCCGTGCCGACGATGCTGTAGACCACTGCCACGGTCGAGTCCAGGTCCGCGACGGGAACCCGGAGCACGTGGCCGTGGTTGCCGCTGATGGCCGCGCCGGAGGCGCCGCAGCTCAGGCTGCCCCCCGTCGTGGGCGCCGGATCGTCCGACCCGCCGCCGCAGCCGGGCAATGCGAGCCCGGCACCGATGCCCGCGAGGGCCTGGACGAACTGCATGCGTGTGTACCCCATGGCGACCTCCTGCCATCGTCCCGACACGCACGCCGGGCGGCGCGACGCGGGGGCCGATGAGGTGTCTACGGCGCAGGCACCGCGCTCATTCCCGCCGCGTCAATACATCAGCCGATCGGGCCGCAGGTCGCGCAGGATGGTCGTGGCGATCTCCTCGATCGACTTGTGCGTCGACGACAGCCAGGCGATGCCCTCGCGCCGCATCATCGACTCGGCCGCCTGCACCTCGTGGCGGCAGTTGTCGAGCGACGCATAGGTGCTGCCGGGCCGGCGCTCGTGGCGGATCTGCGCCAGGCGGTGCGGATCGATCGTCAGGCCGAAGCACTTGTCGCGGTGCGGCGCCAGCGTCGACGGCAGCGCGCCGCGGTCGAAGTCCTCGGGAATCAGCGGGTAGTTGGCGGCCTTGATGCCGTGCTGCATCGCCAGGTACAGCGAGGTCGGCGTCTTGCCGCAGCGGCTCACGCCCACCAGGATCACGTCGGCCTGCGCCAGATTGCGCGCCGACTGGCCGTCGTCGTGCGCCAGCGAGAAATTGATCGCGTCGATGCGGTCGTGATACTCCTCGCTCTTGGACACGTCGGGGAAGCGGCCGATGCGGTGGTTGGACTTGACGCCGAACTCGGCCTCGAGCGGCTCGACGAAGGTGCCGAACATGTCGAGCACCATGCCCTTGCACGCGGCGCCGGTCAGCACTTCGCGGATCGCGTCGTCGACCAGCGTCACGAACACGATCGGCCGCCGGCCTTCGCGCGCGGCGATCTCGTTGATCTCCGCCAGCACCGCGGCCGCCTTGTCCGCCGTATCGATGAAGGGCCGGCGCACATGCCGCGGCCGCGCGGGAAACTGCGCGAGGATCGAGTTGCCGAAGGTCTCGGCGGTGATGCCGGTGCCGTCCGAGACGAAGAACACGGTGCGATGGTTCATGGTGCGGGCTTCGCGGGCGAGCGCCGATGATAGACAGGGCCGGGCCGTAGAATCGCCGCCCAATCGCCCCAGCAACGACGCCCCTGATGGATCACCGCGGCCGGCCACAACCCGAAGCAGACGCTGCCGCGCGTCGATCGCGCGCGTGCATGGGGACACCGGCTTATTCGTTGCGCGGAGTCTTCCCATGGCCACCCTGGATCCGGCGACCGCCCTGGTCGTACCGTTTGAAAACCTGAGAATGACCGACGTCGAGGCGGTTGGCGGCAAGAACGCCTCCCTCGGCGAGATGATCAGCCAGCTGGCCGCCTCCGGCGTGGCCGTGCCGGGCGGCTTCGCGACCACCGCGCACGCGTTCCGCCGCTTCCTGGCGCAAGACGGGCTCGATGCGCGCATCGCGCATCGCCTGGCCGGCCTGGACACCGACGACGTGCGCGCGCTCGCCGCGGCCGGCGCCGACATCCGCGGCTGGATCGAGGCCACGCCCTTTCCCGGCGAGCTGCACGACGCGATCGCGCAGGCCTTTGCGCGGCTGGCGGCCGACGACGCGCAGGCCTCGTTCGCGGTGCGATCGTCGGCCACCGCCGAGGACCTGCCCGACGCCTCCTTCGCCGGCCAGCAGGAGACCTTCCTGAACGTGGTCGGGCTCGAGCAGGTGCTGCACAAGACCCGGGAAGTGTTCGCGTCGCTGTACAACGACCGCGCGATCAGCTACCGCGTGCACAAGGGCTTCGCGCACGGCGACGTGGCGTTGTCGGCCGGCGTGCAGCGCATGGTGCGCTCCGACCTCGGCGCGTCGGGCGTGATGTTCACGATCGACACCGAATCGGGCTTCGAGGACGTGGTGTTCATCACCTCGAGCTTCGGCCTGGGCGAGACGGTGGTGCAGGGCGCCGTCAACCCCGACGAGTTCTACGTGCACAAGCCGACGCTGCGCGCCGGCAAGTTCGCGATCATCCGCCGCACGCTGGGCAGCAAGCTGCTGCGCATGGAGTTCGCGACCGAGGCCGAACGCGCCGCCACCGGCCGGCTGGTGCGCACCGTGGACAACGCGCCGGAGCAGCGCAACCGCTATTCGCTGGCCGACGCCGACGTGATCGCGCTGGCGCGCTACGCGCTGGTGATCGAGCAGCACTACGGCCAGCCGATGGACATCGAGTGGGGCAAGGACGGCCGCGACGGCAAGCTCTACATCCTGCAGGCGCGGCCCGAGACGGTGAAGAGCCTGGCCAAGGGCAAGGCCGAGCAGCGCTACCGCCTCAAGGGCGACCGCAGCAAGAACGTGGTGCTGGCCGAGGGCCGCGCGATCGGCCAGAAGATCGGCACCGGCCGCGCGCGGCTGATCCGCTCGCCGGCCGAGATGGACCGGGTGCAGGCCGGCGACGTGCTGGTCACCGACATGACCGACCCGAACTGGGAGCCGGTGATGAAGCGCGCGGCGGCGATCGTCACCAACCGCGGCGGGCGCACCTGCCATGCGGCGATCATCGCGCGCGAACTCGGCATCCCGGCGGTGGTGGGCTGCGGCGACGCCACCGAGCGCATCGCCGAAGGCGCGCTGGTCACCGTGTCCTGCGCCGAGGGCGACACCGGCTACGTGTACGACGGCCTGCTCGAGACCGAGGTCAGCGAAGTGCGGCGCGGCGAGATGCCGTACTGCCCGATCAAGCTGATGATGAACATCGGCAACCCGCACCTGGCCTTCGAGTTCGCGCAGCTGCCCAATGCCGGCGTCGGCCTGGCAAGGCTCGAATTCATCATCAACAACGCGATCGGCGTGCACCCGAAGGCGATCCTCGACTACCCGAACATCGACGCCGAGCTGAAGAAGGCGGTCGAGTCGGTGGCGCGCGGCCACGCCAGCCCGCGCGCGTTCTATGTCGACAAGCTGGCCGAGGGCATCGGCACGATCGCCGCCGCCTTCTGGCCCAAGCCGGTGATCGTGCGGCTGTCGGACTTCAAGAGCAACGAGTACCGCAAGCTGATCGGCGGCGGCCGCTACGAGCCCGACGAGGAGAACCCGATGCTGGGATTCCGCGGCGCGTCGCGCTACGTCAGCCCGGAGTTCGCCGACGCCTTCGCGATGGAGTGCGAGGCGCTCAAGCGCGTGCGCCACGACATGGGCCTGGTCAACGTCGAGATCATGGTGCCCTTCGTGCGCACCGTGCCGCAGGCGCAGCGCGTGACCGCGATGCTCGCCGAGCGCGGGCTCAAGCGCGGCGCGGGCGGCCTGCGCGTGATCATGATGTGCGAGGTGCCGAGCAACGCGATCCTGGCCGAGCAGTTCCTCGAGCACTTCGACGGCATGTCGATCGGCTCGAACGACCTGACCCAGCTGACGCTGGGGCTGGACCGCGATTCCGGCCTCGAGCAGCTGGCCGAGGACTTCGACGAGCGCGACCCGGCGGTCAAGGCACTGATCTCGCGCGCGATCAGCGCCTGCCGCGCGACCGGCAAGTACGTCGGCATCTGCGGGCAGGGGCCCAGCGACTACCCGGACTTCGCCGACTGGCTCGCGGCCGAGGGCATCGCGTCGATCTCGCTGAACCCCGACACGGTGGTCGACACCTGGCTGCGGCTGGCCGCGCGCTGACGCCGCCGCGCCTGCGTCCGTCGCCGGGCGCGGGCAGGGGGCGGGGTTCATGCCGTGGGGGGTGCCCGCGACGCGCGGGCCGCGTGGCGCGTTGCGATGGGCTGCACCACACTCGCCGGGGATGGCCGAACCCACAACCCCAGCCCAAGCCCGGATCGACGCCCGCGCGCTGTGGCAGCGCACCCGGCGCATCACGCTCCGGTGGCTGGGCGTGTGGGCGCTGGTCGTGCTGGTGGTGCCTTGGTTCGCGCGCGACCTCGACCGGCTGCTGGCGCCTGCGTGGCAGCCCGTGATCTGGATCGCGATGCTGATGGCGCTGCCGCTGTTCCTGCTGATCATCGTCGCCTACACGCGGCGGATGGAGCGGCTGGAGGCCGAATTCCTCGCGCAGCGGCGCGCGCCGCCGCCGTGATGCCGCGGCCCGGGGGCGGCTGACGCAGCGGCCGCGATGGACGCCGACCGGACCTTCGAGCGGGCGCAGGGCCCGGCGCTGCCGCCGGCCGCGCTGGCCGGCCTGCACCGCCGCTATGCGTGGTTCACGCTGGCGATGCTGGCCTTCATCGCGGCGATGGCGCTGATCGAGCGCATCGGCGCGCCGCGCAGCTGGATCGGCACCGCCTTCCTGGTGTCGACGGTCGGAGTCTATGCCGGCATCGGCTTCTTCGGCCGCACGACCCGCGAGATCGACTACTTTGTCGCCGGCCGGCGCGTGCCGGCGATCTACAACGGCATGGCCACCGCCGCCGACTGGATGTCGGCCGCGTCGTTCATCGGCACCGCCGGGGTGCTGTACCTGCAGGGCTTCGCCGGCCTGGCCTACATCCTGGGCTGGACCGGCGGCTATTGCCTGCTGGCGCTGCTGCTGGTGCCGTACCTGCGCCGCTTCGGCGGCTACACCGTGCCCGACTTCCTGGGCGCGCGCTACGGCGGCCACGCACCGCGGCTGGTCGGTGCCGGCGCCGCGGTGCTGATCTCTTTCGTCTACCTGGTCGTGCAGATCTACGGCGTCGGCCTGGTGGCCGCGCACCTGACCGGCTTCGGCTTCGAGCTCGGCATCCTGATCGGCCTGGGCGGCGTGCTGGTGTGTTCGTTCCTCGGCGGCATGCGCGCGGTGACCTGGACGCAGGTCGCGCAGTACGTGGTGCTGATCGTCGCCTACCTGGTGCCGCTGGCGATCCTGTCGGTCAAGCAGACCGGCGACTGGCTGCCGATGGCCGGCTACGGCGAACTGCTGGCGCGCATCGCCGTGCACGAGCAGGCGTTGACCGACGATCCGCGCGAGCGCGACGTCATCGCCGCGCAGCAGGCGCGCGCGGCACAGGCCGATCGCCGGCTGCTCGACGTGCCCGCGGCGATGCAGGCCGAAGCCGATGCGCTGGCCGCGCGCGTGGCGTCGCTGCGCGCGCAGAACGCACCGCTGGTGCTGATCCACCGGGCCGAGCGCGATCTGGCGGCGCTGCCGCGCAGCGCCGACGAAGCCGCGCGGCGCTACCGGCAGCAGCGGGCCGAGGCGCTCGACCGCGCCCGCCCGCTGGGCGGCCTGCCGCCGCAGACGCTGCCGCATGCGGCGGGCGACCCCGAGGGCGGTGCCGCGGCGAGCGCCGCCTACGGGCACGCGCGCCGCAACTTCATCGCGCTGATGCTGTGCCTGATGCTCGGCACCGCCGCGATGCCGCACGTGCTGGTGCGCTTCCAGACGACGCCGTCGGTGACGCAGGCGCGGCGCTCGGTCGCCTGGTCGCTGCTGTTCATCGTCGTGCTGTATCTGGCCGCGCCCTGGCTCGCGGTGCTGGTCAAGCTCGAAGTGCTGCAGCAGGTGGTCGGGCAGCCGATGGACCACCTGCCGGCGTGGCTGTCGCGCTGGGCCAGGCTCGATCCGGCGCTGGTGTCGATCGAGGACATCAACGGCGACGGCGTGCTGCAGCTGGGCGAACTGCGGCTGGCGGGCGACCTGATCGTGCTGGCCGCGCCCGAGATCGGCGGCCTGGCCTACTTCGCCACCTGTCTGGTCGCCGCGGGTGGGCTCGCGGCGGCGCTGTCCACCGCCGACGGGCTGCTGCTGACGATCGCCAACGCGCTGTCGCACGACCTGTACTACCAGGTGCTGAACCCGAGGGCGCCGGCGTTGCGGCGCGTGCTGCTGTCCAAGCTGATGGTGATGCTGGCCGCGCTGCTGGCGGCGAGCGTGGCGTCGGCGCGCAATACCGCGATCCTGCCGCTCGTCTCCAGC
>JBGAMJ010000218.1:0-6357 GCA_044223035.1 Piscinibacter sp. | reverse complement strand
GCCGTACGTCGCGATCGACGTGCCGCCGGGCGCCGCCGCGCGCATCGCACGCTTCTATGCCGACGTGCTGGGCGCGCCGGCGCTGGTCGACGCCGAATCCGGCGCCGCCGCCGCGCGCGTGCCGATCGGCCTGGCCGAGAGCCTCGTCTTCCGCGAGACCGGCCGCCCGATCGACCCCTATGACGGCCACCACGTGCAGGTCACCGTGGCCGATTTCTCCGGCGTGCACCGCCGCCTGCTCGACCGCGGCCTGGTCACCGAGGAAAGCGATGCCAGCCAGTACCGTTTCGAGCGCATCGTCGACCCCGCGACCGGCGAGCTGCTCGCGACGCTGGAACACGAGGTGCGCAGCATGCGCCACCCGATGTACGCCCGCCCGCTGCTCAACCGCGACCCGTCGATCACGAACAGCCGCTACGCCGCCGGGCACGACGGGATGACGTGGGCGATGGCGCCGGAGTGAGGGCGGCGGGGCGCGATGCAGACGGGTCGGCGTGCAGGCGAGGCGCTGACCGCCGCTCCGCGGCAACGAACGACAATCCGCCCGCTGATCTCCCCGCGGCCAGGACCCCTGCATGTTGACTCGCATCGAAATCGACGGCTTCAAGACCTTCGAGCGCTTCGCCGTGGATCTGGGGCCGTTCGTCGCCATCCTGGGCGCCAACGCGGCGGGCAAGAGCAACCTGTTCGACGCGATCCAATTGCTGTCGAACCTGTCCAGCCACGATGTCGCCCAAGCGATCAAGGGCACCCGCGGCGAGCCGCTGGAGCTGTTCAGGTGTGCCGGACGCGATCGCGCACAACGCATGACCTTCGCCGTCGAAGTGCTGCTCGATCCCATCGTGGTCGATCCCTGGGGAACGCTGGTCGAGTTGACGCACACGCGGCTTCGTTACGAAGTCGAGCTCGAACGGCGAGAAGTACGGCCCGGCATCGAACGCGTGCAGGTCGCGCGAGAGCATGTCCAGCCGATCGCACGCAGCGACGACCGCTGGGTTGAACGGATGTGCCCGACCGCAGCGTTCCGCCGGCGGCATCTGTCCTACAAGCGCAAGGCACCGCTGCTGGAGACCGAACTGAAGTCGGACATGCCGACCTTCAACATCCATCAGGACGGGCACCAGGGGCGTCGCCGCCCGGCCAGCGCCGCCGAGGCCACCGTGCTTTCCAGCATCACCAATGCCGAGTTCGCCCACCTGTTCGCCCTGCGCGAAGAGCTCCGACATTGGCGCCTGCTGCAACTCGACCCGGCACTCCTTCGGCGCCCGTCGCCGGTCACTTCAGACGAGTTGCTCGCGCCGAATGGCGAGAACCTGGCCGCGGTCCTCGCGCGCATCAAGGCGGAGACTTCGGGCGCCGACCACCCGGCCGGAGCGCTGAGTGACATCGCCGCGGACCTGAACGCGTTGATCCCAGGCGTAACCGATCTGGACGTCCGGCTCGACAAGGCCGCCAGCGAATACCGTGTCGACCTGACGATGCGCGACGGTCTACCGTTCTCGTCGCGCGTCGTGTCCGACGGCACGCTGCGAATCCTGGCTCTGTTGACGCTGCTGCACGACCCGCTGCATCGCGGCTTGGTCTGCTTCGAGGAGCCCGAGAACGGTGTTCACCCGGCACGCCTGAAGCAGTTGATCGCCCGGTTGCGCGACATGGTCAGCCGCCCGTCGGCATTCGACGCCGATGCGGAGGCCGACGGCGCGCCGCTGACGCAGTTGCTCCTGAACAGCCACTCGCCGGTGGTGCTGTCGGCATTGGTCACGGCAGATCTGTTGCCGATCGATGACCCGATCTACTTCGCCGATACGGCGAGCCGGGTAGACCCGGCGGCCGGCGAGATTCGCCGCCACACGCGCCTGCGCCCCGTGATGCCATCGCCCCAGGGGACCCTGCAAGTAGCCGATCGCGACGACGCGGAAGATGGCGTGGTCTCGCAGTTCGAAGTGGCCCGGCTGCTCGACACCGCGCGCGCGCAGGACTGACGCCATGCACTACCTCGGGTTGGCGCTCTACGCCGAGGGCCGGACCGACTACGCGTTCCTGTGCCCCTTGCTGCTCCGGCTGTGCGAGGACGTCTGCCGCGGCGCCAGGCAGGCGGTCGACATCGGTGGGGTGTTGCCGCTCGACGATCCGCCGGGCATGGCGCGGGCGCCGAGGGACGAACGCATTGCCCGTGCCGCCGACGAGGCGCGCCCGGCGTGGAACATCCTCTTCGTCCACGCGGATGCCGACGCCGACGCCCACGCCGCCTTGCGCGAACGCGTGTGGCCGTCGGCCGAACGCATCCGCCAGCGGGCGTACGCACGGGCCGAGATCGTCGCGGTGGTTCCCGTCCGCGAGATGGAGGCATGGACGTTGGCCGACGGCGATGCCATCCGTCGGGTGCTTGGAACCTCGCTCGACAACGAGGCGCTCGGCCTCAGGTCGCGAGGCGCCTCACTGGAGCGCCTGGGAGACCCGAAAGCGCAGTGGAACGCCATCCTGGCTGCGGCCCGGCGCTCGCGCCGCAGTCCCCGACGCGACCTCGCAGGACTGCTGCCGCCGCTCGGCGAGCGCTGCGACCTGGATTGCCTGCGGGAACTGCCCTCGTTTCAGCACCTCGAGGCCGACCTGCGTTCCGCGTTGGCGCACCTGAAAATCCTGTGACGCCTCGGCCTCGGACCCTGCCGACGCACGAGAGCTCGGCCCCGGGGTTCTGCTTGATCCAGTCGCCGGCGCGCTGCAGTTCGGCGTAGACGCGGCGCAGCACGTCGGCGCGGCGGCGGGCGTAGGGCGTGGCGGCCAGGTAGAAGCGGCGGCCGCCCGGTGTCCTCGGCACGCGCCGTCAAACCGTCAAGCAACGCAGGCTCCTTGCACGGCGACGCCCGCACGACGCAAGCTCACGGATGGCTGGTATCGGTACCATCGCCGGATGCCGCCACCGAATCCCCCGCCGAACGCGCCGCCCCCGCCCTCGCCCGCCAGGCGCCAGCCGGCCCGCCTGACCGTGCATGACGTCGCGCGTGTCGCCGGCGTCTCCGCGATGACCGTCTCGCGCGCCGTCAACACGCCGGATCGCGTGCCGGCGGCCACGCTGGCCAAGGTGCAGGCGGCGATCGCCAAGACCGGCTACGTGCCCAACCTGCTGGCCGGCGGGCTGCGCTCCAGCAAGAGCCGGCTGGTGGCCGCGCTGGTGCCCACGCTGGTCGGGCCGGTCTTCAACGAGACGGTGCAGGCGCTGACCACCGCGCTCACCGAACACGGCTACCAGTTGATGCTCGGGCAGACCGGCTACCCCGGCACACAGGAGGACGACCTGGTCGGCGCGATCATCGGCCGGCGCCCCGACGGCATCGTGCTGACTGGCGTCAACCACTCGGCGGACACGCGCCGCCGGCTGCTCGCCTCGGGCATCCCGGTGGTCGAGACCTGGGACCTGACGCCGACGCCGATCGACATGCTGGTCGGCTTCTCGCACACGGCAGTGGCGGAGGCGGTGTGCCGCCGCTTCCACGCGGCCGGGCGGCGCCGCCTCGCGGTGATCGGGGCCGACGACGAGCGCGCGCTGCGTCGCAGCGCCGCGTTCGTGGCGGCGGCGCGCAGCCTGGGCCTGGCCGAGCCGCCGGTGCACAGCGTGCCGGCGCCGACGACGCTCGGCAGCGGCCGCAGCGGTCTGCGGACGCTGCTCGAATCGCATCCCGACCTCGATGCGATCTTCTGCAGCTCGGACCTGCTGGCGCTCGGCGTGCTGACCGAATGCCAGGCGCTGCGGATCGAGGTGCCGGCGCGCTTCTCGCTCATCGGCTTCGGTGACCTCGACTTCGCACGCGACCTGCACCCCGCGCTGACCAGCGTGCGCATCGACGGCTCGCGCATCGGCCGAGAGGCGGCACGCTGCATCGTCGCGCGCGCCGAAGGGCAGGCGGTGCCGGAGAACGTGATCGATATCGGCTTCGCGATCGTCGAGCGCGCCACCGTCTGAATCGTCCCGCGGCCCTGGGAAATCCCCCATGCCGGATTCGTTGACGCCCACCGAGGTAACGTTAACAATGAATTTGTTATCGATACCAAACGAAGGAGTTGACACATGAAGACGATCCGCACCCGACCCACGGCCATCGCCCTGGCAGCCGCGGCCACGCTGGCACTGGGCCTCACGGCCTGCGGCGGTGGCTCCGGCGACGACACCGCCAACGTCTGGGTGCGCTCCGACGTGGTGGCCGCGCAGAAGGCGGCGTCCACCGATGCGGAGAAGGAGGCGGTGGCGAACCGCCGTGCCCGCATGCTGCTGGCCGCGATGACGCCCGCGCAGAAGATGCAGCAGCTCACCGGCGCGCTGCCGGAGATCCTGCCGGAGCTGCCGCACTGCTACGGCGCGCGCCACGTCAGCGGCATCGCCGCGCTGTCGATCCCGACCTTCCGCATCACCAACGGCCCGGTCGGGCTGGGCCAGAACGACTGCGTGTCCACCAGCGTGTACGACGCGGTGGTCGCCGGCACGAAGCGCTTCTTCGCCGCCTACACCGACCCCAGCTCGGCGCAGGCGACCGCCCTGCCCTCGGCGATGGGCGTCGCGGCCTCGTTCGATCCGTCGGTGGCGAGCGCCTTCGGCGAGGTGATCGGCAACGAGATGAACAACCTCGGGCTGCACGTGTTCGAGGCGCCGGGCGTGAACCTGGCGCGGCTGCCGATCCTCGGGCGCAACTTCGAATACTTCGGCGAGGATCCTTTCCTCACCGGCACGATGGGCGTGGCCGAGGTGCGCGCCGTGCAGTCCAGGGGCCTGATCGGGATGGCGAAGCACTTCGTCGCCAACGAGCAGGAAACCAACCGCATGACGATCCAGGAAACGATCGACCGGCAGGTGCTGCGCGAGCTGTACCTGCTGCCGTTCGAGATGGCGGTGAAGGACGGCAAGACCGCCGCGGTGATGTGCGCCTACAACTCGGTCAACGGCGTGTCGTCGTGCGAGAACCAGGAACTGCTCACCGGCGTGCTGCGCACCGACTGGGGCTTCACCGGCTACGTGCAGTCGGACTTCTTCGCGATGAAGAGCACCGCCGGCACGATGACGGCCGGCATGGACCATGAGATGCCGCTGCCGCAGTTCTGGGCCCCCGACAAGCTGCGCGACGCGCTCGCCGCCGGCACACTGACCCAGGCGCAGCTCGACAAGGCGCTGGAGCGCCGCTACACGCAGATGTTCAAGGCCGGCATCTTCGACCGCCCGCTGAAGCAGACGCCGATCGACTTCGCCGCCCACGGCCAGTTGGCGCGAGACATCGGCGGCAAGGCCGCGGTGCTGCTGCAGAACAACGGCGCGCTGCCGCTGTCGCCCGCGGTGAAGACGGTGGTGCTGATCGGCAAGGCGTCGCAGGTCTACGCCCAGCAGGCGGTGGCCGGCGGCGTGATGGTCGGCCAGCCGATGGGCGCCGGCGGCGGCAGCTCCGACGTGGTGCCGAACTACACCGTCGCCCCGGTCGACGGCCTGCGCAACGCGCTGAAGCGGCTCGGCAACGCGCAGGCCGTCGTCAGGCTGATCCTGGTCGACGATGCCAACACCAGCGCCACCATCGACGGCGCCGCCTCGAGCTTTGCCGCGGCACTGGCCGAAGCGGCGTCGGCGGACGCGGTGGTGATGATGGCTGGCACGATCTCCGAGGAGGGCGCCGACCGCGCGACCTTCACCAGCCCCGCCGGCACGACGCTGGCGGCCGGCGCCGCCGCGGGCAGCAGCCTCGACTGGTACACCGCCAAGCCCAGCTCGATCACGACCAGCACCGCCACCAACACCGCGAAGAACAGCCAGACGGTGGCGATGCTCCAGGCGGTGATGGCCACGGCCTCGACGACCGGCGTGCCGATGTCGCGCAAGGCGACGCTGGTGCTCAAGGACAACGCCGGCGTGTCGATGGACCCGTCGCTCGTCGGCGCCCAGGGCCCGGCGATCCTGGAAGCCTGGTTCCCCGGCCAGGAGGACGGCAACATCGTCGCCGACCTGCTGTGGGGGCAGAAGAACCCGTCGGGCAAGCTGCCGGTCACGTTCCCGTTCGCGGGCAAGGGCTTCCTCGACAGCGCCACCGCGCGCCAGTTCCCCGGCACGCCGGGCAGCGACGGCACGACGCAGACGGTCGAGTACGCGGAGAAGCTGCACATCGGCTATCGCTGGTACGACGCCAATCTCAGCGGCGCCTGCGCCGCGGTCGACGGGCGCAACCCCTGCGTCGCGTTCCCGTTCGGCCACGGCCTGTCGTACACGAGCTTCCGCGTCGGCGCCCCGAGCGTCTCGTTGAACCGGGCCACCGGGAAGTACGAGGTCCGGGCGACGGTGGCCAACACCGGCGCGGCGGCCGGGTCGGAGGTGGTGCAGGTGTACCT
>JBGAMJ010000028.1:0-52338 GCA_044223035.1 Piscinibacter sp. | reverse complement strand
CGTCGCCGAAGTTCGACGGCTCGAACAGATGCAGCGCGTGCTTCGCGCTGCGCTCGCGGAAGCTCTTGCGCGCGAACAGCTTGGCCTGCGCCTCGGGCGGCAGGTCGGTGATGTTGAACACGTGGCGGCTGATCAGCGCGTCGATCACGTCCTCCAGCACGCGGACGAAGTCGGCGTCGAGGCGGGAAAAGTCGCTGGCGGCGGCGGCACCGCCGGCGACCGGGGCGGCAGGCGCAGCGGCGTCGACACCGGCCGCCGCGTCGACCGGGCGGCCGATGAAGGCCTGCACCTCCGGATGCTCGTCGGGCAGGAACTCGGGCGGCGCGGCGCCGACGGTGGTGCCGTCTACCGGGTTGCGGTGCAGGCTTTCGATCGATCCATCGGTCTGGCGGCGGACGTAGGGCATGGCAGGGACTCGGTGACTTGGGAGCGGATCAGAGCGTGCCGTACGAATGCAGGCCCGAGAGGAACATGTTGACGCCGAGGAACGCGAAAGTGGTGACCACCAGGCCCATCAGCGCCCACCAGGCGGCCACGTTGCCGCGCAGCCCCTTCATCAGCCGCATGTGCAGCCAGGCGGCGTAGTTGAGCCAGACGATCAGGGCCCAGGTTTCCTTCGGGTCCCAGCTCCAGTAGCCGCCCCAGGCCTCGGCGGCCCAGAACGCGCCGAGGATGGTGGCGATCGTGAAGAAGGCAAAGCCGACGGCGATGGCCTTGTACATCAGGTCGTCGGCGACCTCGGCGCTGGGCGTGCGCGGGTTGATCCAGCGCCGGCCGGCGATCGCGAGCGCGAAGAAGGCGATCGTGCCGCCGACCATGCGCCCCGACTTGGCCACGGTGCCCATTGCCTCGGCCGACAGCCCACCGAACAGCGCGAAGCCGAGCAGCGGCAACGCCACCATCACCGTCGGCACGCCGACCAGGCCGGTCCACAGCGTGCGGCCGCTCGAATTCTTCAGCACGTAGGCGAGCGCGACCATCGCCGACAGCGCGAAGGTACCGTAGCCGATGAAGTTGGCCGGCACGTGCAGCTTCATCCACCAGCTCTGCAGCGCCGGCACCAGCGGCTGGATCTCCTGCGCGTCGCGCGCCAGCGTGTACCAGAGCAGGAAGCCGACCGCCGCACTGACCACCAGCATCACGAAGGCGCCGAGCGAGCGGGTGCGGTAGTGCTGCTCGAAGTACAGGTAGAACAGCGCCGTCAGCCAGCAGAACAGCACGAACACCTCGTACAGGTTGCTGACCGGGATGTGGCCGATGTCCGGGCCGATCTGGTGGCTCTCGAACCAGCGCACCATCATGCCGGTCAGCGCCATGAACACCGCCGCCCAGGCGAGCCGGGAGCCGATGCGCACGGCGGCGTTGTCCTCCCGGCGCGAGAGGTAGCCGATCCAGTAGAAGGTGGTGCTCATGAAGAACAGCACGCTCATCCACAGGATCGCGCTCTGGCTCGACAGCAGGTACTTCAGCAGGAACACGTTCTCGGCCTGCGACAGGTCGGCGCCGAAGCCGTCGAGCTTGCGGTTGTACAGGCCGATCGCGAGCAGCGAGGTGGCGCCGACGCCCAGCATCAGCACGCGCAGCGAGCCCCAGAACCAGCCGAGCGCGATGGCCGCCGGCACCGCGCCGACGAGGATGCCCTTCTCGTACACGTCCATCGACGCGTGGTAGCGCTGGAATGCGAAGCCGGCGCCGGCGAGCACCAGCGCGGCGAAGATCCAGTCGAAGGCCGAGCGGCCGGCGATCACGCCGGCGGGCCGCACGCGGCCGAGCGACACGGTGGTGGTCTGGAGCGTCGAGGTGTTCATGTCGGGCCCTCCGGGGGCGGTCAGGACGGTGTCGCCGCGCCGTCGGCGGGCGCGGCAGCGGCCGGCGACGGTTCCGAGACGGGCGCAGCGCCGGCGATCTGCGCCTTCAAGCGGTCGAATTCGTGATCGGCGTCGAGTGTGCGCCGAGTCGTGGACATCGCGGCGACGAGTCGGGTTCCGCCGCCGGCGCCGTGGCCTGCTTCATCGCCCGCGGGCGCGATCCACACCCACAGCCGGCGTTCGCGCACGTACAGCATCATGAACACGCCGATGATCAGGAACACCGCGCCGATGTACACCAGGGTCTTGCCCGGGGCGCGGGCGACCTGGAACACGCTGGCCTGCACCTGCTTGAAGTCGACCAGTTCCAGCAGCACCGGCGCCGGGTAGGCGGTGGCGTCGGACAACGACAGCACCGCCTGCGTCATGAAGGCCTGCGTCGCCTCGCTCGGCGTCAGCGGCTTCAGGCCGGCGGCCTCGCGTGACTGGTTCAGCAGCTCGAACAGGCTGCCGTTGAGGATGCGCAGCAGCACGTCGGAGATGCGCAGCCGGTCGGGTTCGGGCACGCTGGTCTCGAGGAAGTCGGAGATCGCCTGCAGGCCGCCGGCCGGCTTTTCGCCCGCCCGTACCGGTTCGCTGCCGGCGAACAGCGCGAGCACGCGGTTGGCGGTGGTGGTGAGCTGGTCGGCCATCTGCGGCTTGTCGGCCGGCGTGGCCTGCGCGACGTAGCGTGCGGCAGCGCGGCTGCGCAAGGCCGGGTCGGCCAGCGCGCCGCGCAGGCGCGTCCAGTCGCCCAGGCTGTCGTCGGCGTCGGCGGGGATGCGCAGGTAGCGCATCTCGTCGGCCGTCGATTCGCGCGCGCCGGCGAGGAACACGCGGTGGCCGTCGAGTTCGACCGGCACCATGTAGTTGTTGAATTCGCGCGCCTGGCCGGCCGCGTCGCGCAGCTTGTAGCTGACCGACGGCCCGACGTTGCGCAGTTCGCGCGCCCGCGTCGAGCGCGCGCCCGAGCCGAGGTGCTGCTGCAGCGTGCCGACCAGGTCGACCTTGCGCACGTCGGTGGCCGCCGCGCCGCCGCCGAGGTTCTCGACGTTGATGACGCGCAGCCCGCTGAACTCGAGCGTCAGCGAGTCGTTGCGGCCGTCGGCGCCGGTGCTGGCCAGGCGGGTGCTGCCGCCGACCGTGCCGTCGATCTCGAACGGCTGCGACTGGCCGCGCATCGGGATCGCGCGCAGCTTCAGCGAGGAGCCGCCGTCGTCGAAGCTGCTCTGGTAGATCGCCACGCCGCGGTGGAAGGCCGGTTCGTTGACCTTGACGGTGGCGGGGATCGCGGCGCCGGTCTCGTGGTCGTGGATCACGATCTCGCTGGCGAACAGCTTCGGCATGCCGGTTTCGTAGTACTCGACGATGAACTTCTTCAGTTCCACGTCGAACGGCAGGTCCTGCAGCACCACGCCGTCCTTCATCGAGATCACCGCGGTGCCGGCGCGCCCGCCCTCGGGCACCAGCAGGTTGGCGCGGAAGGTGGGCGTGCCGGCCGCGAGGCGGCTGGACGCCGGCACGTCGGCGAACATGCCGCTGCCGGAGAACAGCGTCTTGCCCTGCAGCGCCATCTGCGCGCGCACGATCAGGTCGCCGTCGAACAGCCCGCCGATGCAGATCAGCACGATCGCCGAATGCGCCGCGATGTAGCCGAGCTTGTTGCTGGCACCGCGGCGGGCCGCGATCATCGTGCCGCGCAGGATGCCGCCATCGCGGCGCTGTTCGGCGCGTGCCTTCCAGCCGGCGTCGACCAGCAGGCCGGCGATGCGGGCGTAGGCGGCGTCGTGCGTCTCGGGGCTGTCGGCCTGCAGCTTGTGGTGGAAGGCGACCAGGCTGGTCTCGCGCAGGTGCTCCTTGTAGGTCCGCAGGTCGACGAGGATCTTCGGCGTGTTGCGCGCGATGCACAGGCTGGTCGACACCACCAGGAACGCCAGGATCAGCAGGAACCACCAGGCGCTGTAGACGGCGGTGAGGTTCAGCGCGCCGAACACCTCCGACCAGAACGGGCCGAACTGGTTGACGTAGTTGTTCGCCGGCTCGCCCTGTTTGACGACGGTGCCGATCACCGACGCGATGCAGATGACCGTCAGCAGCGAGATCGAGAAGCGCATCGACGACAGCAGCTCGATCGCGTCGGCGAGCGCACGCGAGCGCGTGCGCACGTCGATGCCGGTCGTCGAGACGCTCATCGCTGCGCCCGCCCGTGCACGGGCCTCGAGCGGCGGAGGGGGACCGGGGGAGTCATGGCACGCATTATCCGGGCCGGCTCGGTGCACGTGAAAACGGCCGGTGCATGACCGGCCGCGAGGGAGGGCTCAGCGCGCCGCGGTTCGGCCCGCGGCGCGCGCCGATCAGTGCAGGCCGGCGATGTAGTCGGCCACGGCCTTGATCTCGCGGTCGCTCATCTTGGCGGCCACGCCGGTCATCTGCGGGCTGTTCTTGCGCACGCCGCCGCGGAAGGCGACGAGCTGCGCCTCGGTGTAGTCGGCATGCTGGCCAGCCAGGCGCGGGTACTGCGCGGGGATGCCGACGCCGTTCGGGCTGTGGCAGCCGGCGCAGGCCGGCACGCTGCGGTCGGCCAGGCCGCCGCGGTAGATCTTTTCGCCGAGCGTGACCAGGTCCTTGTTCTTCGCGAAGCCGGGCTTGGCCTGCTTGCCGGCGTAGAACGCGGCGACATTGCGCATGTCGTCGTCGGTCAGCGTGGAGGCCATGCCCTTCATGATGGCGTTGTCGCGCTTGCCGGCCTTGAACTCGGTGAGCTGCTTGACCAGGTATTCCGGGTGCTGGCCTTGCAGGATCGGGTTGGCCGGGCTGCCGCGCGATCCGTCGTTGGTATGGCAGGCGGCGCAGACCTCGGTGGATTTCGCCTGGCCTTTGGCGAGATCCGGCTTGGCCGCCGGTTTCGCCTCCTCGGCCGCCGCGGCGGCCACCAGGGTCAGACTCGCGGCGATGGCGATCAGGAGGCTCGGCAACGTACGGGCGGCGGCAGGCGTCATGGGGTTGGGGGGTGCGTAGGCGAAACCCAGGGATTTTACAATGATGGTTTTGTGCCGACCGAGGCCACCCACGCAATGATTGACGCCACCGACCCTTCCGGCACCGGTCCCGCCGACGAGGGCGAGAAGCGAGCCTTGGCGTGGACCCACACCGCCCGGTTCCTCACCACCGCCAGCCAGCTCGACCAGTTGCCCCCCACCGAGCTGCCGGAGATCGCCTTCGTCGGCCGCTCCAACGCCGGCAAGTCCACCGCGATCAACCTGCTGACGCAGCAAAAGCGCCTCGCGTTCGCGTCCAAGACGCCGGGCCGCACGCAGCACATCAACCTGTTCGAACTCGGCCCGAAGCTCGAGGCCGACGCGCTGTTCGCCGACCTGCCGGGCTACGGCTACGCGGCGGTGGCGCGCGGCGCCAAGCTGCGCTGGCAGCGCGTGATGGCCGACTACCTCGCGCTGCGGCGCAGCCTGTCGGGCGTGGTGCTGATGGTCGATTCGCGCCTCGGCCTGACCGATCTGGACCGGCAGTTGCTGGATTTCGTCGCGCCGCGCGTGGGCAACGGCTCGGTGCGGCTGCTGGTGCTGCTGACCAAGTGCGACAAGCTGAACCGCCGCGAAGGCGCCGAGGCGCTGGCCGCGGCGCAGGCGACGCTGGGCGAGGTCGCGACCGACGAGGCCGACGTCGGCGTCACGCTGTTCTCGGCGCTGAACCGCACCGGCGTCGGCGAGGTCGCGACGGTCCTTCACGGCTGGAGCCACGGGGGGTGACAGCCCCTCGACCGGCGGGTACGCCGGTCGGTCCCCCGAGGGGACGGCGGGCCGGCTTGGGGCGGCCCGGCGCTCGGCCCGTGGGGTGACGACCCCTCGGCCGGCAGATCAAGGCCGACCGATGAACAGGTTGACCCCGAACGAGCCCTGCGGCGCATAGGTGACGCCGAAGTACACCGGCCCCAGGCCGGTGGCGGCGCCGACGAACAGGCTCATGCCGGTGCGCAGGTCGGACAGCCGCGCCTGCGACGGGCGGTCCCAGACGTTGCCGGCCTCCAGCGTGCCGCCGAGGAAGAAGCCGCGCGTGAACACCGGCGTGTCGGTCAGGCGCATGTAGTACGTCAGCCGGCCGAACAGCACGTTGTTGCCGTCGAGCTGGCCTTCGCGATAGCCGGAGAGTTGCTGGAATCCGCCCAGCGTGTAGCGGCCGAGTGCGTTGCCGAGGTTCGAATCGGCGCGCTGCGCCCGCAGGTAGGCGTTGACGGTGTGCGCACCCCACGAGGCCACCGCCGTGGCTTCGGTCTCGAGCCGGAACAGCGACTGCTCGCCGGCGCCCAGGTCCGGGCTGACGCGCCGTCGCCCGGTGACGATCTCGCCGGTGACGCGCCAGCCGCGCTGCGGGAAGAACGCGTAGTCGAGCTGGTCGATCACGACCCCCAGGCGAAGCCCGGTCTCGTGCAGCGTCAGCGCCTGGCGCGGCACCGGGAAGCCGGCGGCGACGATCTCCGCGCGTCCGCGGTCGACCACCTGCGTCAGCCCGAGGCGGAATTCGCCCAGCCCGCCCCACGGCTGGCCCAGATCGAAGCCGACGCGGCCGCTGAGGCGGTTGAAGCGGCCTTCCTCGGCGCCGCTGTCGTTGTCGTAGACGGTCTGCTCGCGGCGCTGGATCTCGGCATAGGCGGCGACGAACCAGTCGTTGGCCGGGCTGCCGGACCAGTTCAGCGGGTGGTACAGCTCGGTGAACCAGCGCGGCACGCGGCCGATCTGCACCTGGTTGCGCCATTCGCTGCCGTTGGCGTCCAGCCAGTGGCGGTTGTGGCTGATCTTGATGTCGAACGCGCTGTCGCCGCGAAAGTTGGTGCTCATGTCGAGCCCGATGCGGAAGTAGTTCGGGCCCCAGGGCTTGTCTTCCAGGTGGAAGACGAGGCCCTCGCCGGCGGGCGTCGCGCTCAGGCGGTAGTCGGCGCGGTCATAGTCGCCGCTGGCGGCCAGCCGGCTGGCGTCGCGCTCGGCCTTGTCGGCGTCGAAGGGTTCGCCCGCCTTCGATTCGAGCTGCAGCGCCACGCGCGCCGCATTGCTGACGCGGCTGCCTTCGAGCTTGACGAAGTCGAGCTGGGCGCGCGGCGCCGGGGCCTGCGCGTGCTGCGCGCGCCATTGCGCGTAGCCGGCGGTGTCCACGCCCCAGGCGGCCAGGCGCTCGCGCAGCGGCTGCGCCCCGGCTTCGCCGCGCTCGATGAGCTGCCGCGTCTGCGCGAAATCGCTCGAGGTCAGGCGGCCCAGGTCGGGGGTGATCAGCAGGTCGCCGGGCCGCAGCGTGGCCAGGCTGCGCTGCACGTTCTGCTCGGTCAGGATGTTGATCATCTGGGTCGTCAGCCCGGTGACGGAGCCCAGGCTCTCGCGGCCGGCCAGCGGCGTGCCGATGTTGACGACGATCAGCACGTCGGCGCCCATCGCGCGCGCCACGTCGATCGGCACGTTGTCGACCAGTCCGCCGTCGCCCAGCGTGCGCCCGCCGACCTCGGTGGGCGCGAACAGCCCGGGCACGCTCATGCTGGAGCGCATCGCCAGTGCCAGGTCGCCGTCGGACAGCACGACCGGCAGGCCGGTTTCCATGTCGGTGGCGACGGCGCGGTACGGGATCGGCAGCGCGTCGAAGTGCGTCAGCGTGCCGACCGACAGCGTGTAGCGGCGCAGCAGTGATTCCAGCCCGCGGCTGGACACCGCGCCCAGCGGCGCACGCAGCTCGCCGTCGCGCAGGCCGAGTTCGAGCACCGGCGAGATCTCGAAATCCTCTTCCTTGCGCCGCTGCGAGAGCTGCTGGCGCTCGACGCGGCTGGCGAACACCTCGTCCCAGCGCACCGCGAGCATCTCGCGCTCGAGTTCGGCTGCGGTCATGCCACTCGCGTACAGCCCGCCGATGATCGCGCCCATCGAGGTGCCGGCGATCACGTCGATCGGCACCCGCGCCTGCTCCAGCACCTTCAACACGCCGACGTGCGCGATGCCGCGCGCGCCCCCGCCCGACAGCACCAGGCCGATGCGCGGGCGGCCGTGTGGCACCGATGCAGCGGGCGCGGACGGCATCGTCACGGCGTTGCTGGTGGGCTGCGCGGCCGCGCGGAGGTCGGCGGCGGGATCGTTCGCCGCAGCGGCGCCGCCTGCGAGACATCCGATCCACACTGTTGCGAGGGTCCACGACAGGCACTGCAAGATCAGGGATCGGCGCATGGCGGCGATTGTGTGCGAGTCGCCGGGGCGGGCAGCCGGCCAGGCGCTGGTGTGCCGTGCACGGTTCCAGGGGCCTGCCGGGAGGCTCCCACGCCTTTCCGATGCCTGCCGGCGCGCGACCCGGCCCCCGGGTCAGGCCCGTCATCGGCAGCCGCCTCCGCCGCGTTAGCCGGTCAGCCGATCTGCGGCGGCACCAGGCCGACGCGCCGCGGCCACCCGACCCGATCGAAAGGAAGCCGCCCGATGCCCAACCTGCGCCGCCGTCCCCGCACGGCCAAACTCCTCCTTGCCGCCGTTTTGGCGGTGCTCGCCACCGGCGCGGCGACCGCCCAACCGTGGAACCGCGCGGGCGGCGGCCTGAGCTGGGCCCGCGTGCCCGCCAACGCCTACCCGGGCAACGACGCGGTGATCGGCGGTCCGGGCGACGACCCGGAACCGGGCTCGCTGATGTTCGTCTGCCGCGCGCCCTACCGCGGCGGCACGCACCCGGGCAAGTGGGTCAAGGGCAACTGCAACATCTCCTTCGGCGGTGCCGAGGTCGTGATGCCCGAGTTCGAGGTGGCCTACGGCAGCGCGTCCTGGGTGCCCTTCCAGGGCGAGCGATCACTGATCCAGACCGGTGCCGAGGCCGATGGCACGCCGCTGTACTCCTGCCGCGTGCGCCTGCGCGAGGGCTCGCGGGACCGTGGCTTCCACCCGGGCAAGATCGTCCATGGCGAATGCAACGTCGCCTTCGACGGGAGGGAACTGGTCCAGCGCCCGCCGTTCGAGGTCCTGCAGGCTGCCGGCAACGGCGGCTACCGGCCGCCGCCGGGCTGGCAACAGCGCTGAAGCGGCGAGGCGCCGTCGGTCCGCCGATCGCTTGCGCCTGTCCGCTGATCTGCCGGGCGGGGTGTCGGGTCAGCCGCCGCGCTCGAGCCGGCGCACCATCGCATCGACGCAGCGCTGGATCAGCGGCGCGCTCGAGAACGGCTTGATCAGCCGCTCCTCGCCGAGGCGTTCGAGGGCGCGGCGGGTGATCGAGTGCGTGCGCCCGGGCGCCTCGCCGGCGAACAGGAAATAGCCGCCGCGCGGGCTGCGCCAGAGCAGTTGCACCCGCGACCAGCGGCCATGCAGGAACAGCCGCAAGCGGTCACCAGGCGCCAGCGCATCGATGCGGCGCGTCGGGTCGTCGCGAACCGCCGCCGGTTCCGGCATCAGCGCGGCCGGTACCGTCTCCATCGAGTTCAGGTCGATCAGCGAATCGCTGAAGCCGCTGGCTGGCGGCGGTGCATCGACCAGTTCGGCGCGCATGCGCTGCACCAGCTCATGAGGCGTCGGTTCTCGGCTGGCGGCGTCGCCGCTGCCCGGCGATTGGGCCTTCGATGGTCGCAGCGATTCTGCGTGCGCGGCCATCAGCTCGTCGAGCACCGACTGCTGCTCGGCCGGCGGCATCGCGATCAGCGCCATGCCGGCGCGCAGCCGTTGCAGCAGGCCCGGCAGCAGCGACACCAGCCGCTGCCGGCTCTGCGGGTGGTCGGGAAGCTGCAGGCTCCACAGCAGGTCCTCGGTCGCGCGGCCGTAGCTGGCTGTGAGCTCCGATTCGACGCCGTGTCGCGTCTGCGATTCGGCCAGCACCTGGGCCCAGGACGTGGTCACGAAGCGCCGGACGACCGTGCTGCAGCGCACCGTCGCGAGCTGGTCGGCCAGGCGGCGCGAAAGCCGGCGCTCCAGCTCGTCGCGCTGCTCGGCCTGCGACAGCAGGTCGATCGTCGCGGCGGCGGTGGCCTGCGCTTCGCGGACCTGCAGCGACAGGAAGGAGTCGAGCCGCGCCAGCTCGCGGCGGTACAGCGCGGTGTCCTGCGCGGACGCCTGCGCGATGCGGTCCGCCAGCGATTCGCAGCAATCCTGCAGCGCCGCGGCGCGCGGGTCGCCGGGCTGCGGCCAAGCCTCGCAGGCGGTCGCGATGCGGTTCATCAACTGCCACACCGGGTGTTCGTGGCTGGACAGCATGCCGCTGTCGACCAGTGCGATGCGCAAGGCCGAGACCTGCAGCCGCGCCATCACGGCACGGATGCCGGGGGTCAGCGCGGTGTCGCCCAGCACCGCCTCGAACAGGCGCGACAACAACTCGATCACCTGCCGATCCAGCAGGTCGCCGGCGGATGCTGTGAGCGTCGATCGATGGTCGGCGAGCAGCGGCGTCGGCGGTGGTATGCCGGCAACGGCCCGGGCGTTGAGCTGCACCAGTTCGTCGAGCCGCTGCAGGGCCAGTTCGAACGCTGGGTCGATGGTGCGGGAGGGCAGCGCGACGCGCTGGGAGATGGAGCTGTACAGCGGCAGTCCCGGCGGCGCCGCCGGCACTGGTTTGCCGGGCGGCGCGGGGGGCACCGGCTTGTCGAGCGGCGAGGGCGGCGGGCGCGGCGAGGCGGTCAAGGTCGCTGAGGGGGCGGTGCCGCCGGCCGGCATCGCAGGCAGCAATCCTTCCAGGCCGCCGGGCTGCGTCACGTCGAACGCCGGCGCGCGCGGGCCGGCCACCGACGAGATGACCAACGTGCGGTAGGCGCCGGGCTCGACGCCCTGCGATTCGAGCCGAGTGCAAGCTGCGGCCCATTGCAGCTTGAGCAGGCCTGCGAGCACGGTGGCGCCGTGGCGCAGCAGCACCGCGCGCTGAACCGGCACCTGTGTCACCGCGCAGACGGCCTCCCACAGCGCCTGGGCGAACACCTGCGGCCGCAGCGGGTTCGATTCGGTGCTGACGTGCGCCTGGCCCGACAGCGTCGACGTGAAGGTCTGCAGCTCGCGGGCCTCCCACTCGGCGGTGGCGTCGATCACCTGCTGGGCGCGCGACACCTCGATGTCGGACTCCACGCGGTGTTCGTCGACCAGGCGCAGCCCGCCGAGCAGGCTCGTGCCGTCGCCGTGATCGGCTTCGCCCTCGGCCTCGACCTCGACGGGCTCGCCGTCGAGCAGTGCGGTCACGCGTTCGCGCAGGGCAGCGGCGAAGCGGGCCTGGAAGAGCTGGCGATGGCTTTCGATCGCCTGCTGCGCGGCGTGCTGCTGCTGCCGCTCTGCATGGCTGGCGCCGCCGTGGCGCGACTGCTGCATCAGCGCCAGCGTGCCGACGGCGACGCGGTCCGCCAGCGCGGGCGAGCGTGCCAGTTCGTCATTGACGAAGCGCTGCAGCGCGGGGGCGGCGGCCATGGCGGGATGGGTTCGATCGTGGTGGCCGGCAAGATTGAGCCGGCACGAATTCATTATGGGACCGTGCCTCCTGCCATAGCGTTGCGGAGTGCTTCACGCGGTCCATGAAAAAGGGCTGCCGAAGCAGCCCTTTTCCGAGTTGGCGCGAGGCCGGACCTTACATGTCCATGCCGCCCATGCCACCCATGCCGCCCGGCATGCCACCGCCGGCCGGAGCGTCGTCCTTCGGCGCTTCGGCGACCATGGCTTCGGTCGTCAGCATCAGCGAGGCCACCGACGCGGCGTTCTGCAGCGCGGTGCGGGTCACCTTGGTCGGGTCCAGTATGCCCATGTCGATCATGTCGCCATAGGTGTCGTTGGCGGCATTGAAGCCGTAGTTGCCTTGGCCACCCAGCACTGCGTTGACCACCACGCTCGGTTCGCCACCAGCGTTGGCGACGATCTCGCGCAGCGGCGACTCGATCGCCTTCAGCACCAGCTTGATGCCGGCTTCCTGATCCGGGTTGTCGCCCTTGATCTCGCCCGCGGCCTGCTTGGCGCGCAGCAGCGCCACGCCACCACCGGCGACGATGCCTTCTTCCACCGCCGCGCGCGTGGCGTGCAGGGCGTCTTCGACACGCGCCTTCTTTTCCTTCATCTCGACTTCGGTGGCGGCACCGACCTTGATCACTGCCACGCCGCCGGCCAGCTTGGCCACGCGTTCCTGCAGCTTCTCACGGTCGTAGTCGGAGGTGGCTTCCTCGATCTGCACGCGGATCTGCTTGACGCGGGCTTCGATGTCGCCAGCCGCACCGGCGCCGTCGATGATCGTGGTGTTTTCCTTGCCCACCTCGACGCGCTTGGCCTGGCCCAGGTCGGCCAGCGAGACCTTCTCGAGCGTCAGGCCGACTTCCTCGGCGATGACCTTGCCGCCGGTCAGGATGGCGATGTCTTCCAGCATGGCCTTGCGACGATCACCGAAGCCCGGCGCCTTGACGGCCACGACCTTCAGGATGCCGCGGATGGTGTTGACCACCAGGGTGGCCAGCGCTTCGCCTTCGACTTCCTCGGCGACGATCAGCAGCGGGCGGCCGGCCTTGGCCACCTGCTCCAGCGTCGGCAGCAGGTCGCGGATGTTGCTGATCTTCTTGTCGAACAGCAGCACGAACGGGTTGTCCAGCAACGCCGACTGCTTTTCGGGGTTGTTGATGAAGTACGGCGACAGGTAGCCGCGGTCGAACTGCATGCCTTCGACGACGTCCAGCTCGTTGTCCAGGCTCTTGCCGTCTTCGACGGTGATCACGCCTTCCTTGCCGACCTTGTCCATCGCGCTGGCGATGATCTGGCCGATCGACTCGTCGCTGTTCGCCGAGATCGAGCCGACCTGGGCGATTTCCTTGGACGTGGTGGTGGCCTTCGACGCCTTCTTGAGCTGCTCGACCAGCGCGGTGACCGCCTTGTCGATGCCGCGCTTCAGGTCCATCGGGTTCATGCCGGCGGCCACGTACTTCATGCCTTCGCGAACGATGGCCTGGGCCAGCACGGTGGCCGTCGTGGTGCCGTCACCGGCGTTGTCGCTGGTCTTGGAAGCGACTTCCTTGACCATCTGCGCGCCCATGTTCTGGAGCTTGTCCTTGAGCTCGATCTCCTTGGCGACCGAGACACCGTCCTTGGTGACGGTGGGGGCGCCGAACGAGCGCTCGAGCACCACGTTGCGGCCCTTCGGGCCGAGGGTCACCTTGACCGCGTTGGCCAGGATGTTCACGCCTTCGACCATGCGGGCACGGGCCTCGCCGCCGAACACGACGTCTTTTGCTGCCATGTTGAGTTCTCCTGAATACGTTGGATTGCCATGCGGCTCGTGCCGGCATGGGCTTGCAAAGGTCTGCGAATCCGGCCGGAACCGGAAACCAGGGGGCGCGGGCAGGGAGGGATCAGCTGGGCCGATCGCACGGGCGCCGGAACCGGCCGCGCCGGCCGGCAGCCCGCCCCGCCGGCGCGGGCATCACTTCTCGACGACGGCGAACAGATCCTCTTCGCGCATCACCAGCAGCTCGTCGCCGTCGACCTTGACGGTCTGGCCGCTGTACTTGCCGAACAGCACGCGATCGCCGACCTTGATGTTCAGCGCCACGAAGTCACCCTTGTCGTTGCGCTTGCCCGGGCCGATTGCCAGGACCTCGCCCTGGTCGGGCTTCTCGGCGGCGTTGTCGGGGATGACGATGCCGGACGCGGTCTTGGTTTCTTGCTCCAGACGCTTGACGATCACGCGATCGTGCAACGGACGAAGTTTCATTGCATCTCCTTGATACTCGGAAAACGGTTCTTCGGGGGCGAACGGGAAAGGTCGACCCCGTTCACTTTCGACGCGGATCCGGCGCGAACGCCGACCTCCGGAGTCGTTAGCACTCAACGACGGTGAGTGCTAGCAGAACGGATTATAGGGATGCGACGGCGGCTTTCAAGGGTGCGGACGTGAACATGCAAGCGTGCCGCGATCCTGGTGTCGACGGCCCGGTGCCCACGCCACGACGCGTGGAGGCCTCGTGCGTCCAGGCGGATGCGGTACGGGGAGCTGGTCGCGCAGATGAACAACTCGTCGCGATCAGGCTCGCCGAAGGTCAGGTTGCCGACGACCTCGGGCACCGGGGGGGGAGCGCGAGCCGCCTGCCGTCCGGGTGGAACACCTGCACGCTGTCGGCGCTGCTGGTGATCAGGCAGCAGTGGCAGTCGATGCGCAAGCCGTTGGACTTCGAGCTGCCAGTGGTGCGGGCTCAGCCCGGCGGCGGGTGATCGTCGCTGCTTTCCTGCGCCTCGACCTCCTGCCGGGTGCGCCGCACATTGACGATCAAGGGTTCGCGGCTTTGCTCCGACAGGGTTCCCACGGCATCCGCGCCCAGGCCGGCAATCGCCGCCACGACGGCGACCGACATGGCGCGCCCGACCATCGCGAGGCCGCCGGCGTCGTTCTCGGTGGCGAGGCGCAGGCGCTGGTTCAGTGCGCGCAGTCGTCGCCGCGTGCCGCGCGCCGCATGCTCGACCTGGCCGTGCCATGAGCGGGCTTCGAGGCTGCCGTCGCTCATCACCTCGGTGCCGGTGGAGAGCGAGCGCTTGTAGCGGTAGTCGCCCGCGAGGAAGTCGTAGACTGCCGCGTCGTTGCGCGCGTTGTGCTCGACCAGCAACGCGTGCGCCACCAGGCCGGGGCGGTCGTGCGTGTCGATCAAGCCGTAGTGCAGGCCGGACTGGTAATAGCTGACGCGCCCGCGATGCAGGAAGTTGTACAGGTAGCCGATTTCGGTGTCACCGGCGTCGACGCGGACGAGCTGGATCTCGCCGCGCGGCATGCCAGTGCGCAGCAGCCGATCGTGGAAGGCGATCGCGAACGGCGAGCCCGAACCGGATTCGACACCCCGAGACCGCCAGGTCGCGAGGTGCAGTTCGCGCATGCGGGCGAGGTAGCGGCGGGCGGTGTCGAGATCGTCGGCGACGCTCAGCGTCAAGCGCCCGAACTGGCCGAACGCCTTCAGGCTGCGTCGTATCTGGGTGCGCGTGTTGCTGCTCAACAGACCGAGGTAGCCGCTGTGCTGGCTGCGCACCGCCGCGAGGTCGACGACGCAGGCAGTGCGGTCGTGGCTGCTGACGATGCGCCCTGGCGCGGCGTTGGCGAGGTCGCGCTGGTCGGGGGCCAGCGATGGCAAGTACAGCCGTCCGCCGGTCCGCAGCAGGCCCTCGATCATGGCGGTGCGGATCGCCGCCGCGTCGCCGCGCTCGGCCAGAACGCCGTTGTGCTCGATGGTCAGCGTGTCCAGCGCCGGGTCGCCGGTGGCGTGCAGGTGCCAGGTGGTGATCGGCAACACCGCGAACCTGCGCGTCGGCCGTGCGACGACCACCGCCAGCCCGACGGTCCGGCCCCCGCGCCAGGCGTGCAGCAGCCGCACCATCAGCGTGTCGGGCAGGCCGGCGAGCCAGCATCCGACCCAGGTCCACGACGTGAAGAACGAGGTGTCGGCATCGCGTTCGAGCGCGCGCCAGATGGGTTCGAGTGTTTCCAGCGCGGGCAGCGGCGCCAGGGCGACCGACAGCCCGTCCGAGAATCCGTCGGCAAGGGCATCCGGAAATCCGCTGCTGTCCGGGCCGCTACCCGGTCGCAGGTCGGCCACGGTGGAGTCGGCGGCGGTCGACTGCACGGTGGCCTCCACGCTCACTTTCGCATCAGAGTGCTCTTGCCGAACAGGCTCTCGATGAGGTCGACGGCGAGTTCGGCGGTCCGGTTGCGCACATCCAGCGCGGGGTTCAGTTCCATCACGTCCAGTGACGCGAGCCGACCCGTGTCGGCGATCATTTCCATGCACAGTTGTGCCTCTCGATAGGTCGGCCCACCACGAACCGTGGTGCCGACGCCGGGTGCGATGTCCGGGTCCAGGAAGTCGACGTCGAAACTGACGTGCAGATGCGTGTGGGCGTCGATCGTCGCCAGCGCCAGCTCCATCGCCTGGCGCATGCCCATCTCGTCGATGTAGCGCATGTCGAACACCTCCAGGTCCATCTCGTGAACGAACCGTTTCTCCCCGGCGTCGACGCTGCGGATGCCGATCTGGCGCACCCATTTCGGGTGGATGGCCGGTACCGTGCCACCGATGCCGGTCAGCTCGTCCGGTCCGTGGCCGCACAGGCAGGCCACCGGCATGCCGTGGATGTTGCCGCTGGGCGTCAGGACGTTGGTGTTGAAGTCCGCGTGGGCGTCGAGCCACAGCACGCGCAGCCGCCGGCCGGTGTCTCGGCAGTGACGTGCTACCGCGCTGATCGATCCGATGCCGAGGCTGTGGTCGCCGCCGAGCAGGATCGGCAGGCGGCCGAGGGCCAGTTCGGCATGCACCGCGTCGTGCACCAGCCGGTTCCACGCGACCACTTCCGGCAGGTGGCGGTAGCCGTCGACCGGCGGCAGCCACGGGTTCGGCGGGCCGCTCAGGTTGCCGCGGTCGGCCACCTCCAGGCCCTGGCCCTGCAGCACGGTGATCAACTGGGCCACGCGCAACGCTTCCGGCCCCATGCTGGCGCCGCGGCTGCCGGCACCGACGTCGGTGGGCGCGCCGATGATGCTGATCGGTGTGCTCATGGGTTCCAGGAGGTGGCGGAAGAAGGGGAGATGCGCAGGCGCGGCGACCGGATCAGCCGCAGCCGGCGCGAAGGCCGATGTTGCACGGGGCGCGGCCTGACAGTCGGCTGGTCACGACCGCCCCGCAACAAGACTTTCAAGCGGTTTCAGATGTCGGCGGCCAGATCGCCCTTGAGGTCGGCTGCGAGGGCGAAGTCGTAAGCAGCTTGCAGCACGTCCCCGGCCTCTTCGGCCGTCTCGACGAAGTGGAAGAGCTGCAGGTCGACAGCACTGATCAAGCCGGTGTCGACGAGCAGGTCGAAGTTGATCAACTGCGTCCAGAACTCCCGGCCGAACATCAGCACGGGGACGGCGCCGGCACTTGCCGGTCTGGATGAGCGTCAGCACCTCGAACATCTCGTCGAGCGTGCCGAAGCC
Organism: Piscinibacter sp.; assembly: GCA_044223035.1. Classification (GTDB taxonomy): domain Bacteria; phylum Pseudomonadota; class Gammaproteobacteria; order Burkholderiales; family Burkholderiaceae_C; genus JBGAMJ01. The sequence continues at coordinate 35,584 of JBGAMJ010000028.1, read as the reverse complement.
CCCGGGGAAGCACACCAGCCCGATGGAACGCATCAGGAAGTGCATCTTGCGCAGGCCGAAGTAGTGGAACTGGAAGCACAGCTCCGGCGTGATGTACGGGTTCGGCGCCTGTTCGTGCGGCAGCACGATGTTCAGCCCGATGCTCTTGCCGTCGACCTCGGCGGGCGCCGCGGCTGCCAGCTTCCATGATGCGGGGCCGCCGCCGGTGACGACGTAGAGCGGCGTCAGCGGTCCGCGGGACTTCGTCGTGACGATCTCGGCAGCGGCGCGCCTCCTCGTAGTAGCGCGACATCGCGAGGTGGCGCTTGGCGATCCGCAGCGCGTCGTCGTTGCCGGCCGCGGTGGCGTCGTCGACCAGGCGCTGCGCCACGTCGCGCGAGACGATGCGCGCGCTGCCGAAGATCACGATCGTCGATTCGATGCCCTGCTCGGCCTGCACCATCTCGGGCTTTAGCAGTTCGAGCTGCATGCGCACAGGCCGCAATTCTTCGCGCAGCAGGAAGTCGCTGTCGGTGAAGGCGAGCCGGTATGCGCTCTCCGGGCCGTCGTAGCGCGATGGCGCCGATTGGCCTTCGGCCTCCTGCTGAGCGGTCGGGAAGTTCCGCGCGGTCAACGGCGCGCTGCGGTCGACGGACGATGACTCGGCCGACGCCCTGCCGGCGGAAGATTCTGTGCGGTGATCCATTGCGCCAGCTTAACCGCTGACCATGGCCCCGACGCTGGCGAGGCCTGGGTCGCCGCACACCGGACATGCGGGATCGTGTGCCACCCGGATCTCGTTCCAGTGCATATTTCTCACATCTAGCATCTGCAGGCGGCCAGCCAGCGAAGTGCCGACGCCGGCGAGCAGCTTCAAGGCCTCGGCCGCCTGCAGGCTTCCGACGATGCCGACGAGCGGCGCCAGCACCCCCATCGTGGCGCAGCGGGTTTCCTCGATGGTCGCGTCGGGCGGAAAGACACACGCGTAGCAGGGGCCCGGCGCCCCGCCATCTTCCGGCGTCCGGGTGTCGTACACCGACACCTGGGCGTCGAAGCCGATCGCCGCGCCAGCCACCAGCGGACGCCGGTGGCGCACGCAGGCGGCGTTGACGGCGTGGCGGGTGGTGAAGTTGTCGCTGCAATCGATGACGACATCGGCCTCGGCCACCAGCGCATCGAGCCGCGCCGCGTCCGCCCGCTCCACCAGCGCCTGCACGCGCACCTCGGGGTTGATCTCGGCGATGCTGAGCGCCGCGGAGTCGGCCTTCGGCATGCCGATGCGCGACAGCCGGTGCGCGATCTGCCGCTGCAGGTTGGTCAGGTCGACCCGGTCGTGGTCGACGATCGTCAGCGTGCCCACGCCGGCCGTGCCGAGATAGAGCGCGACCGGCGAGCCGAGCCCGCCGGCCCCGATCACCAGCGCGTGGGAGTTCATCAGCCGCGCCTGGCCTTCGACGCCGATCTCGTCGAGCAGGATGTGGCGGGAGTAGCGCAGCAGTTGCTCGTCGCTGAGGTCGTCGTGCATGACCGCGAGGATACGCAAGCGCCAGCCGGGCGCGGCGGGAGGCGAAAACAGCGACGCCCGCGGGAGGGCGGGCGTCGACGGGGCCGGCGAGGTGGCCGCCGGTCGGCGGCCAGGATCGCCGGTCAGTTGGTCTCGGTTTCCGGCTTGCGTTCGGTCATCGTCTTGCTGACCAGCACCGGCTTGCCCTTCAGGCGGTTGATCGCCTGCGCGAGCTGGAAGTCTTCGGCGCTGCCGTACTCCGGCAGCGGCTTCGGCGCTGCTGCCGTACTGGCCTTGGCTGCCTCGTCCTCGAGCTTCTTGCGCGCTTCCTCGCGCGCCTTCTCGCGCGCCGCGTCCTTGGTCTCGCCGCCCTGGCCGCTCTGCAGGTGGTGGTCGAGGTCGGCCTCGCGAACCCGCAGCGCGGCGAAGACGTTGCCGTCGGCGGTTTCGTCAAGCATCACGTCGGGCACGATGCCCTTGGCCTGGATCGACTTGCCGCTTGGCGTGTAGTAGCGCGCGGTGGTGATCTTCAGCGCGGTGTCGCTCGAGAGTTGGCGAACCGTCTGAACTGAGCCCTTGCCGAAGGTCTGAGCGCCCATCACGATCGCGCGCTTGTTGTCCTGCAGCGCGCCGGCGACGATCTCGCTGGCCGAGGCCGAGCCTTCGTTGACCAGCACCACCAGCGGCACCGACTTCAGCGCTTCCGGCAGGCGCTTCAGCGGGTCGCTGCCGCCGCGGCGCAGGTAGTACTCGGGCGCCGCCTTGAACACCGCCTTCGATTCGGCGATCTGTCCGTTCGTGGTCACGACCACGCTGTCGGCCGGCAGGAAGGCGGCGGAGATCGCCACCGAAGCTTCGAGCAGGCCGCCCGGGTCATTGCGCAGGTCGAGCACCACGCCCTTGATGTTCGGATCCTGCTTGTACATCTCCTCGAGCTTGCGGGAGAAGTCCTCCACCGTGCGATCCTGGAACTGCGAGACGCGGATCCAGGCGTAACCGGGTTCCATCAGCTTCGCCCGCACGCTCTGCACGCGGATTTCCTCGCGGGTGATCGTGACCGGGAAGCTGCGTGTCTCGGCCTTGCGGAAGACCGTCAGCACGACCTTCGTGCCGGGCTCGCCGCGCATGCGCTTGACGGCCTGGTCCATCGTCAGGCCCTTGACGACGGTGTCGTCGATCTTGGTGATCAGGTCGCCGCTCTTCAGGCCGGCGCGGAAGGCCGGCGAGCCTTCGATCGGCGAGACGATCTTGACCAGGCCGTCCTCCATGCCGATCTCGATGCCGACGCCGACGAAGCGGCCGGTCGTGCCTTCGCGGAATTCCTTGAAGGTCTTCTTGTCGAAATACTGGGAGTGCGGATCGAGGCCTGCAACCATGCCGCCGATCGCATCGGTGATCAGCTTCTTCTCGTCGACGGCCTCGACATAGTCGCTCTTGACCATGCCGAACACCGCCGCGAGCTGCTGCAGTTCCTCGAGCGGCAACTGCGAAACGGAGTTTCGGGCGATCGCCTGCAGTTGCATCGTCGCCAGGGCACCGGTCAGGGCCCCCACTGCCACCCAACCGGCCACCTTCAGCTTGGCACCCATAAACGACCCGTTTCCTGCCTGAGACATTGATTTCACGCCCGATTCAGTATAAGACGCCCGTGCCGGCTTCGATGCAAGCAATGGGCCCGAAGTTCAGGGCTTTTCCTTGCATTGCAAGGCATCGGCAACTGGCCCGCCGCAAGCCCTGCGGCGCGTCGCCCCGGATGCCGCTGGCGGCCGGACGGCGCTAGCATCCGGCCCCCGGCGCGAGCGCCGATGCCGCCGGCGAACCCGCCGCCGCTGTCTGGTCCGACCATGAAACGACCACCTCCAGCGCAGGACCGGCCTGCCACCCGCGGGCCGGACCGGCCGCTGCCCGGACGCCGATGAGCGACTGGGCCGAACGCATCTCGCAATGGAATCGGCGGCGCGTGGCGCTGCGCCGCCTGCGCGAAAACCCGAGCGCGTACGCGCGCTGGGTCGAGCGCCACGACACGGTGACGCCCACGCTCGAAACGGCCCTGGCGGCGCGTGCCCGCGCGCTCGCGTCGCGCCCGCTGCTGTCGCTGGTGCTGCCCCTGCGCCCCGCCGAGGCGGCGCAGGCCGAGACGCTGTGGCGCTCGGTCGAGGCGCAGTTCTATGCCGACTGGGAACTCGTCGTCGCGCCGCTCGGGCCGACAGACGCCGCGGCGACACCTGGCGATCGCATTGCAGGCGACCTCCCCTGGCGCGGACGCGCCGACCGAGACCCGCGACTGCGCCTTGCCGCCGCCGTCCCCGGCGACACCGCCGCGGCGATCCAGGCCGGTTTCGACGCCTGCCGCGGCGAGTTCGTCGCCCTGCTCGCGCCCGGCGACCGCCTGCGCCCGCACAGCCTGCTGTTCGTGGCCGAGGCGCTCGCCGCCGAGCCGCTGGCCGACGTGCTGTATTCCGACGAGGACCGGCTCGGCCCCTGGGGCGAGCGCACCGACCCGCGCTTCAAGCCCGACTGGAACCTCGACCTGTTCCGCTCCTGCGATCTGATCGGCCAGCTCGCGCTGTACCGGCGCAGCCTGCTGCTCGAACGCGGCGGCTGCCGGCCGGGCTTCGACGGCGCCGAGGGCTACGACCTGGCCCTGCGCTGCTGCGAGACGCTGCCGCCGGAGCGGATCGTGCACCTGCCCTATGTGCTCTGCCACCGCCAGCCGGCCGCCGACCCGGCGCCAGACGCCGCCCGGCGCGCGCTGGTCCAGCACCTGCAGCGCTGCGGCGTGGAGGCCACGGTGGAGCCGGCGGGGACCGGCGCGCCCACGCCCACATCGGCGCCCACGTCCACGGCGCCGGCAGCCCCGGCCCACCGCGTGCGCTACACCCTGCCGGCGGTGCGGCCGACGGTATCGCTGATCGTGCCCACGCGCGACCGCCTGGAGCTGCTGAAGGCCTGCCTGGACAGCGTGATCGCTCGCACCGTGTACCCGCGCTACGAGATCATCCTGGTCGACAACGGTTCGACCGAGCCGGCGACGCTGGACTACCTGCGTGTGCTCGCCGCGCGCGAGCCGCGGGTGCGCGTGTTGCGCGATTCGCTGCCGTTCAACTTCTCGCGCCTGAACAACCTGGCCGCCGCCACGTCGTACGCCGACCTGGTGTGCCTGCTCAACAACGACGTCGAGCCGGTGCGGCCCGACTGGCTGCACGAACTCGTGTCGTTCGCGGTGCAGCCGGACGTCGGCGCCGTCGGCGCGCGCCTGTGGTACCCGGACCGCACGCTGCAGCACGGCGGCATCTTCTTCGGCGGCGGCGGGCCCGGCCGCCACGCGCATCGCCACCTGGCCGAGGGCGAGCCCGGCTACCTCGGGCGGGCGGCGCTGACTCAGTCGTGGTCGGCCGTCACCGGCGCCTGCCTGCTGCTGCGGCGCTCGGTGTACGAGCAGGTCGGCGGGTTGGACGAGGAGCATCTGGCGGTCGCGTTCAACGACGTGGACCTGTGCTTCAAGGTGCGCGAACTCGGCCTGCGCGTCGTCTGGACGCCGTATGCCGACCTGATCCACCACGAGTCGGCCTCGCGCGGGCTGGACGACAGCCCCGCCAAGCGCGCGCGCTTCGAGGCCGAGTTCGATTGCATGCGCGCGCGCTGGCCGGGCGAGTTCCGCGAGGACCCTGCCTACAATCCCAACCTCACGCTGGACGCCGAGGATTTCTTGCTCGCCGATCCGCCCCGGGTCTCGATCGGCGAAGCCTGCGTGCCGCACCCCGGCAGGCGGCCGCGGCGAGCCGGCCCGGCCGACCGATGATCTCCGTCGTGCCGCGGCTGCGTTCCAGCCGCTCCCGACCCACCGGCGCCCCATGAATCTCAAGCTCATCGCTGCGCGACTGTTGACCTACGTGGGGCCGCACAAGTGGGGCGGCATCCTCGGCATCGGTTGCTTCTTCCTGTCGGCCGCGGTCGAACCCGCGTTGCCGGCGATGTTCCAGACCATGCTGGACCACGGCTTCAAGGGGCAGCTCGGCTTCCCGATCTGGCTGGTGCCGGCGGTGATCATCGGGCTGTTCGCGGCGCGCGGCGTGCTGGCCTTCGCCGGCACCTACCTGCTGAACTGGACCACCTCGCAGATGGTGCTGGCGCTGCGCGCCGACCTGATCCACGCGATCCTGCGCGCCGATGCCAGCCTGTACACCTGGCTCAGCCCGGGCATCGCCGCCAGCCGCGTGATCAACGATCCGCAGGGCGCGGCGTCGTCGCTGGCCGGTGCCTGCACCACGGTGCTGCGCGACGGCACCACGCTGATCGCACTGCTCGCCTATCTGTTCTACCTGAACTGGAAGCTGACGCTGCTGTCGCTGGTGACGATGCCGCTGCTGGCCTTCGTCGTGCGCAAGGTCCAGGTGCGCGTGCTCAAGGTCGGCACCGCGTCCTACGAATCGCAGCTCCGGCTGGTGGGCATCGTCGACGACATGACGCGAGCCTGGCGCGTGGTGCGCACCTTCGATGCCGCCCAGTTCGAGAGCCAGCGCTTCGAGGCGGAGGCGCGCCGCCTGCGCAGCGCGCAGATGAAGACGACCGCCGCCGGCGCGATGATGACGCCGCTGACGCAGATCGTCGCGTCGGCCGGCGTCGCGCTGATCCTCACGCTCGGCCTGATCGAGGCGCAGAACGGCGCCACGTCGGTCGGCGGCTTCGTCGCCTTCCTGACGGCGCTGCTGATGACGATCTCGCCGATGCGGCACCTGTCGGACATCACCCAGCCGGTGGTGGGCGGGCTGATCGGTGCCAACGCCTGTTTCCAGTTGATGGACACGCCGCCTGAACCGGACCGCGGCACGATCGAACTGAGCGACTGCCGCGGCGAAATCCGCTTCGACGCGGTGCGCATCCAGTACCCCGGCAGCGAGCATCCGGCCCTCAACGGGCTGACGCTCCAGGTGCCGGCGGGCCAGACGATCGCGCTGGTCGGCCCTTCGGGTTCCGGCAAGACCACGGTCGTCAGCTCGATCCTCGGCTTCGTCGAGCCGCTGCAGGGCTCGATCACGATCGACGGCGTCGACATCAACACGGTGCGCAAGACCTCGCTGCGGCGCCAGTTCGCCGTGGTCTCGCAGGACATCGTGCTGTTCGACGGCTCGATCGCCGCCAACGTGGTGTATGCCCAGCCGATGGACCTGGCGCGGGTCGAGGTGGCGCTGCGCGCCGCCAACCTGTGGGACTTCGTCGCATCGCTGCCCGAGGGCGTGCAGACGACCATCGGCACCAACGGCAGCCGGCTGTCGGGCGGGCAACGGCAGCGCCTCGCAATCGCCCGCGCGCTCTACAAGGAAGCGCCGGTGTGGATCTTCGACGAGGCCACGTCGGCGCTCGACACCGAATCCGAGCGCATCGTGCAGCAGTCGATCGACCAGTGGCAGGGCCAGAAGACGCTGATCCTGATCGCGCACCGGCTGAGCACGGTAAAGAACGCCGACTGCATCTACGTGCTGACCGACGGCAGGGTGGTCGAAAGCGGCCGCCACGAGGAACTGATGGCCAAGGGCGGGCTGTACGCCGGCATGGTCGCCGCCCAGGCGATGGAGTGAGCGCAGCGCCGCAGGCCGCGCCGCCCCCCAGGCTCCCCGGTTCTCAGGCCGGCGTGCGCGGGAACATCCGCGCCTCGACCTGCCCGCAGATCGCGTGGCCGACGACGAGGTGGCCTTCCTGGATGTTCGGCGTGTAGTCGGACGGGATGCGGATGCAGGCATCGCAGCGCGCGTCCATCAGCCCGCCGCGGTTGCCCGTCATGCCGACGACATAGGCGCCGATCCGCTTGGCGGCGTCGATCGCGCGCAGGATGTTCGGCGAGTTGCCCGAGGTCGAGTAGACGAACAGCACGTCGCCCTCGCGCGCGGTGGCCTCGACCTGGCGCGAGAACACCTGGTCGTAGCCGTAGTCGTTGCCGATGGCGGTCATCACCGACGAGTCGACCGTCAGCGCGAAGGCGCACAGGCCGGGCCGGTCGTAGTTCAGCCGCGAGACGAACTCGCCGGCCATGTGCTGGCTGTCGGCCGCGCTGCCGCCGTTGCCGGCCAACAGGATCTTGCCGCCCTGGCGCAGCGACTGCACGCAGCGCTGGATGACGGTCTCGACCTCGGCCTGGAGCGCGGCGTCGTCGACGAGGCGGCGCATGACGTCCATCGAGGCCCTGAATTCGGCAGAGAGGGTGTTGTTGATCATGGTGCGTCGGGCCCCGGCGGGGGCAGGTAGGCGTCGAGGAAGGCATCGGCACGCGCCAGGTCGTCGGGGATGCCGATGTCGAGGAACGGGCTGTCGCTAGGGTAGGCCACCGGGCGCAGCCTTGCCAGGTGGGCGGCGATCACCGCGGTTTCCAGCGAAAAGCTGGCGGCGGCGGGCGCCACCGCGTCCGGTGTGTCGGCGTCCAGCAGGTCGGGTTCCATCAGGTAGACCCCGGCGCTGATCCAGCCCGGGCCGGCCCGGGATTTCTCGCCGAAGCCGACGATGCGGTCGCCCTCGACAGTCACCGCGCCGTAGCGGGCCACGTCGTCGACGTGGCGGATCGCGATCGTCAGCCGGCTCGCGCGGGCGCGGTGCAGGGCCGCCATCGCCGACCAGTCCGGCCGCACGAAGGTGTCGCCGTTGAGCACGAAGCTCGGCCGCGCCGGCAGCGCGCGCAGCGCCTGGCGCACCGCGCCGCCGGTGCCCAGCGGGGTGTCCTCGTGCGAGTAGACGATCGACAGCGGTGCTGCCGCGCGGCTCGAGGGCGGCGGCGCGTGGCGCTCGCCGAAGGTGTCGCGGATCTGCTCGCCGAGGTGGCCGGTGGCCAGGCAGACGGTGTCGAAGCCGGCTGCCGCCAGATCGTCCAGCACCCACGCGAGGAACGGACGGCCGCGCACCGGCGCCAGGCACTTCGGCCGGTCGGCGAGCACCGGCCGCAGACGGGTGCCGAGCCCGCCGACCAGGATCACCGCCTGCATGCGATCCCGCCCGAGCCGGGGCCCGGGCTCCGGCCGTTCGGCAGCGTTCACGACTGGGTCCGCCAGGCGCGGGCGCCGGCGGGCTGGAACGAGCAGGGGTAGAGCTGGCCGCCGAAGCCGGACAGCGTCTGCAGCACGTCGACGCGGCGCATCGGGTCGACGATGAACATCATGAAGCCGCCGCCGCCGGCGCCGGAGATTTTGCCGGCGCGCGCGCCGGCGCGCTGCGCGGCCTCGTAGACCGCGTCGATGCCGGCATTGGAGATCTGGGTGGCCATCCGCCGCTTGGCGAGCCAGGATTCGTGCAGCGACTGCGCCAGGTCCGCCAGGCTGCCGCGCAACAGCGCCTCCTTCATCGTCACCGCCTGCGCCTTCACCGCATGGGTGGCCTGGATGGCCGCATCGTCGTCCTGCTCGACGTGCAGCTTTTGCTCCTCGATGATGCGGGCCGACTCGCGCGAGACGCCGGTGAAGTACAGCACCAGCGACGATTCGAGCTGGCAGATCACCGACTCGTGCAGCCGCAGCGGGTTGACGATCACCCGGCCGTCTGTCATGAACTCCATCAGGTTGAAGCCGCCGAAGGCCGCCGCGTAGTGATCCTGCTTGCCGCCGCTCAGCCCGCAGTCGACGCGCTCGATCTCGTAGGCCAGGCGCGCGATCTCGTACTCGCCCAGCGGCAGCCGCAGGTATTCCTGCAGCGCCTGGATCATTGCCACCACCAGCGTCGACGAGGTGCCGAGGCCGGAGCCCGGCGGCGCATCGGCGATCGTGGTCAGCCGGATCGACAGCGAGCCGACCCACGGGTGATCCGCCAGCACGCGCCGCACCACCGCGCGGTGCAGCGCGAGCTCCGCCGGCACGGCGTCCAGTTCGTCGGCCCAGCCGGACCAGCGGAACCCGCGGTCGGCGGCGTGGAAGCACAACTCGCCGGGCTCGAGCGTCTCGACGAAGGCGTAGGCATAGCGGTTGATCGTCGCGTTCAGCACCTGGCCGCCGTAGGTGGCGCAGTACGGATCGACGTCCGAGCCGCCGCCGGCCAGGCCCAGGCGCAGCGGGGCGCGGGCGGCGACGCCGCGGGGGCGGGTCATGGGTGGGCTCCGGAGCGCTGGCCGGCGCGCACCCCGGAGCGGGCGACGACCGGCGGCGAGACATGCGGCGAGACAGCGATCGACATGCGATTCCTTGGTCGGACAGAGGAACGGCGCCGATCGTAGCCGCCCGCGTAACATGCGCGCCGCATCCGGGCGGCGTCGACGGCGCCATGTGCCGGCGGCGCTGCGGCAGGTCTGGCGCCGGGCCGAACGGCGAGGGCGACAGGAGTTGACGACACATGAGCGGTCTGTGGGCCCGACTATCCGACTGGAACCGCGAGCGGCGCGTGCGGCGCCGTACGCGGCGCATCGCGGCAACCGCTGGCGCGTCCGCCGCCGCCCGACCCGATCCGCCGCCGGTCGCCACCGACCCCGTCTATGCCCGCTGGATCGAGCAGAACGACACGCTGACGCCAGAGCGCGTGGCGGCCTTCAGCGCCCGCGCCGCAGTGCTCGCCGGCGCGCCGTCATTCGACCTGATCGCGACGGTGGACCGGCCGGACCCGGCGCGATTCGGCGAGTTCCTGCACTCCGTCGCCTCCCAGGTGCACGGTGGCTGGACGCTGTGGCTTGTCGATCGTGCCGGCGATCCCATCGTGCGCGGCCTGATTGCCGATGCCGTTCGGCGAGAACCGCGGATCCGCACGGTGGCGCCTGGCGCCGATGACGGCGTCGCCGGCCTCGCGAACCGGGCCTTGCAGGCCGGCGTTGCCGACTTCGTGGGCTTCGTCGGCGCCGAAGACCGGCTGCGGCCGCACAGCCTGCTGGCACTGGCGCTGGCCGCGCGTCGCCACCCCGACGCCGAGCTGATCTATGCCGACGAAGACGAGATCACTGTCGAGGGCAGCCGCCAGGCGCATCACTTCCGGCCCGACTGGAACCCCGAACTGCTGCGCTCGACCGACTACCTGGGCGACCTGACGCTGTGGCGGCGCACGCGCGTCAAGGCATTGGGCGGCCTGCGCGAGGGCTTTCCCGGCGCCGAGCACTACGAACTGCTGCTGCGCTGCGCCGAGGTGCTCCAGCCGCACCAGGTCGCGCACGTTCCATTCGTGCTGTACCACCGGTTCGCGCGGCCCGCCGATTCGCCGGAGTCACGCGATGCGTCGCACCGGGCGCGCGAGTCGGCGCTGCGCGCGCTGCAGGCGCATCTGGACCGCGTGGCGCCGGGCGCCCGGGCCGCACCCACCCGGCATGGCCGCCGCGTGCGACATCCGTTGCCGGCGGCTCGCCCGAGCGTGACGCTGATCATCCCGACCCGGGACAACGCCCACCTGCTGAAGCAGTGCATCGATGGCGTGCTGGCGCGGACGATCTACCCGAACTACGGCATCGAGATCATCGACAACGGGTCGGTCGAGGACTGCACCCACGACTACCTGGCGACGCTCGCCTGCCACCCGCGAATCAGGATCCGGCACGACCCGTCCCCGTTCAACTGGTCGCGCCTCAACAACCAGTCGGCGGCCCGCTCCGATGCCGATCTGCTGTGTCTTCTGAACAACGACATCGAGCCGATCCATGCCGACTGGCTGCACGAACTGGTGGCACATGCGTTGCGGCCCGAGGTGGGCGTGGTTGGCGCGCGCTTGTGGTACCCCGACCGGCGCCTGCAGCATGCCGGCATCGTGATGGGGATCGGCGGGCTGGCAGGGCACGTGCACCGGTTCCTGCCGCCCGATGATCCGGGCTACCACGGGCGTGCGCAGGCGACGCAGTCGTTCTCCGCGCTGACCGGTGCCTGCCTCGTGCTTCGATCCGAGCTGTTCCGGCGCCTGGGCGGGCTGAACGAGCGCGAACTGACGGTCGCCTGCAGCGACTCGGACCTGTGCCTGAAGGCGGCCAGTCTCGGCCTGCGCAACGTCTGGACGCCGCACGCCGAGCTGGTCCACCACGAACTCGCCACCCGCGGCGCCGACGACTCGCCCGCAAAGCGCGCACGCGCCGAGTCCGAGACGGCCTACATGCTGCGCCGGTGGCCGGACGTGATCGCCAGCGACCCCGCCTACAACCCGCAGCTCACCTTCGAGTCGGAGGACTTCGCGGTCGCGCCTCGCCCGCGGGTGTCGCTGGACGATCTCGATGTTGCGACGGTCGGGCGCAATCCGGTGCCGCGCGAGGGCCCGCTCTAGGCCCGGGCGCCGACCCGGTGGGCGCGCCGTGGGGTCCAGCGGCGGCTCAGCGTTCGAGGCAGTGACGTACCAGGAACTCGAACTGAGGTTGGAACCAGGCTTCGTAGCCCCCATGCCCTTCGGGGATCACGTTCGGCACGATGTGGTTGCACTCGACGATGCGGGGCACCTTCAGTGCTTCGGCAACCGAAAACGGCGAAGATTGGTTGCCGATGAACAGCCGGCAACCACGAATCGCCCGCGCCAACTGCAGGAAGTCATCGGTCGGCAGGTACTGCAACGACGGCAGCAGCGTCCGCATGTCCTCGAATTCCGCCGGCAGCCCGACGAACGCGATGCGAGGCAACCGGTCGAGGAAGCGATAGTCGAGCGCCAGATTGCGGTAGCGACTGCTGCGAGCGATGAGCACAGTGTCTTCGAGACCGGGCATCGGTTCGGCGTGCAACCAGGGTTTGGACAGGTCCAGCGAGATCGCAAACACAGCGCAGTACCAGCGGATGATGTTTCCGCGGTCGGTGAGGATCGGCGCATCCCGGAACAGGTCGATCGGAACGTCGATCGGTTCGCCGCGGTGTTTCGCCACATGGGCGATGCCCGGCTGGATGTGCAACAGCGGTAGCAGGCGCTCGATCATCAGGTCGTTCAGCCGTACGTTGCCGACCGGGTGGCCCGGGATCGCGTCGGCCGCGACGTCGGCCTGCAGGTACAGCGAACAGGGCGTTCCCGCGGCCATCTCGAAGATGGCGGGAAGCGAATAGATCAGGTCGCCGGCGTTGCCCGAATGCGAGAAGCGCAGGGTATCGCCGCGCTGCGGGCCGAGCCGCAGATCCGGGTGGGCGGCCATGAAGGCGCGGGCCGCCTCGTGCCACGGCCGCGGTTGGTGTGCCGGTCCCGGGGGGGCGGCCGGGACCGCAATGCCGGAGCGCCGCCGATGGCGCCACGTCAGCCGCTGCCGATTCATGTTGCGTATCCACTGGACGAGCATCGTGGTTTCTCTGCTGAGGTTCGATCTCTTGCGCCGGTGAGTCTGGCGTTGAAATGCGCCCGATGGTCGCCCCGGGCAAGCGAGTCATCGCTGCACGCCCGGCGTGTGGACGACGGCGACCGAGTATCCGGCGCGTTCGACAGCCAGCGGCACGAGGCGCTCCAAGGCGTGGAGCAGCGTGCCGTCATAGGGCACGGGCTCCTTCGGATAGTCGTTCCAGTCGAGGTTCAATCCGAACAACGCCCCGAGCGCAGCAGGGCGCGCCCAGAACATCATGCCAACGGGAAACGACGGCGGGTACGGCGGCAGTACGTCCAGGTTCATGCGCGAGCCCGCCGATCGGGCGATCGGCAGGTTGTCGCCCCAGTCAACGAGGTGCGGATCATCCGGGTGGACCAGCCCCAAGGCCGGATCGGCGGCGAATCGAGCGAGGATCGCGTCCATGGCGCCGGACTCCCGGCCGAGCAGGTTGGAGATCAGGAATTCGGACCAGTCGTGCACGAAGGTCGACCAGTTCTGTACCGAACCCTGCCCTTGCAACGCCAGGCTCTTCTTGGTGTGCACGTGCCCGATGACGTCGTAGTCCTGCAGCGCCCGGGCATAGCCGGTGAACAGCGGGCCGAGGTCTCTTCCGCGGTTCGGGAACACCTTCACCTCGACCTTGCCCGGCCATCCGTCGAGCAAGTCGGCTGCCAGCGTGGCCGCGTCGTCGGTCGCGACGCTGACGAACAGATCGCAGGCGCAACGGTTGAGGCGCAGACGCTCGACGATTCCGTCGAGCATGTCAACGTAGTACGCGTGGATCTGCAGCGCGCAGCGCAACCGGCCCAGCTCTGGCTCCTTCGCCGTCGCGCTGGGGTCGATCAACGCCCGTCGCCAGGGGCCGGCGGGGCGACCCGCGCGAATGTAGTGCGCCGTCGGGTTCTCGACCGAGTCGCCGAGGCCCTGGAGTTCGGCGTACTGCCAGGGGTCGAATCCGGGCAGGGCCTTGCGCAGGCCGATGCCGGCGTGCCAGGTCCTCACGAAGGCCTGGATCGCCGACTTGCGCGAAAGCTTGCTCGCGGCAGGCAGGTGGAACGAGGCGTCGAAATCGTCGCTGGTCATCAGCGTGGCCACGTCCGCCTGTTCCTGCCGCATCCGCGGCGTCAGGTCCGACGCGATGCCGACCAGGCGCTCGACATAGGGCCCCATCTCGAACCGCGTGGCGGCGATCGAACGCGCCTCCGTGGCCAGCGCGTCGCGCAGGCCGGCGTCCTCCCGGACCGCCAGCAGCCGCCTTGCCATGGCTTCGACGTTTCCGAATGGCAGGACGTTGTCCGTCGACTGATTGCCGCCGTGCAGGATCGCCGCCAGCCCGGTCGCGTTCTCAAAGCACAGGACCGGCAGCCCGTGGATCATCGCGTCGATGGCCACGTTCGGAAGCGGATCCAGGCGTGACGGCAGCAGGAACGCGTCGACCCGGTCGTAGATCTCCTCGAGGCGGGTCGTCGGATCCAGCAGGTGGAGGTTCCGCAGCCTAGCGCTTTCGATCTGCTGCTTGAGGTAGGCGGAGTACTGGAGGTCGCGATCCGGGTCGAAACCGTGGCCGATCCAGATCAGCGTGACATCGTTCGCCGGTGACAACCGCTGCAGTTCCGACGCCACTGCGACGAAGAGGTCGATTCCCTTGCGGTACTGAACGGTGCCGGCGCCGAGCACCACGAACGAGCCGCTCGCTGCCCGCGCTGCGTCAATCACGCGTTCGATCGCGTCGAACCCGTCGTCAGCTGCGGGCGCGGCCTCGTCGCCGGCCGGAATCAGCGATTTGCCCTGCGGCTCGATGTGGGCTCGGGCAACGGCGTGGCGCGTGACCATCGAGAGTGCGTTGTCGCGCACCACCTGCGCCGGAAAGACAGCGGCGCCAGCCCAGGCGAGCGCCGAGACGAATTCGTCCTTCGGATGGGAGTACGCGTAGAACTCATGGATCACGAGCACCGTCGGCACGAACTTCAGCCCGAGCGGCTGGACGACCGAGCGCGACTCCATGCTATTGACGATCGCGAAGTCGATCCGGTAGTTCGTGCACAACTCCGAGATCAGCGCAGCGATCCAGCCGCTGCCACGCGGAACCCGGTTGAACGGACCGATCAGCAGGTCGCAGTCCGCCGCGAAAGACGGCGTGATGTCGCCTCCGCCCAGCAGCAACCCGACCACGTTGAACTGCGAGCGCAAGTGACGGCAGATGTTCCAGGCCAGGATCGGGGCGCCGGTGCGCGAGGCTTCGTGGGACACCACCAGCACTGTCCTGCGTTCGCTGCGCAGCGCCGGAGGAGGGTTGCCGACCTCAAGGCGCGGGGCATGTGCCATGCGTCCCTCGGCCCGACCGTGGTGTACGTAGTGGTCGTAGGGGTCGCCTCCGCTTTGCGCGACGTCCGGGTAGTTGGCGAGGTAGAAGTCCCGGTCGAAATCGTCCAGCAGCCCTGGCTTGCCGGCTGCGGCGGATGCGGAGGGCGCGACGGGCCCTGGCCGCGGTGCCATGGCCTTCGGAGCCGGCGATTCGGCGGCGGCGAGCGCGGGCGGCGACGCCTGCTCTCGCGGCAGCCGCCCTTCGGCGAGGCCGTGCTTGACGAAGTGGTCGTACGGGTCGGCACCGGAGGCGGCCACGTCCGGGTAGGTGCGCAAGTAGTAGGCGATGTCGAACTGATCGCGCGGAAAGTTCGAGCCGGTCGCGGGATCGCGTCGCCGCCCGATCATCTTGCGCATCGCATTGACGGCACGCCACGACCGGGATCGCAGAATCTCGGCCAATTGATGCTCGAGTGTCTCGATCCGGTGAGCCTGGGTTGCACTGCGCACGCGCTCCTCGGTCAAGGTGGCCGACAGTTCGTTCAGCCGGGCCTCCTGCTGCTCGTCGTGCTCGAGCAGGCGCGCTCGATCCAGCTCGAGGCGATGGATGTTCTGCTCGCTCTCGCCGAGCCGGTGCTGCAGCGTCTGATGGTCGATGCGGATCGTGTCGCGTTCGCGTGTGAGCGAGTCGATGGATTCGTCGCGCGACGCGAGCACGCCGTTCATGTGCGCGACGTGGCCATGCAAGGCGTCGAGCTGGACGCTGCGCTCGTGGATCGAGTGCTCGAGCTCGACGACACGCGTCGATTGGGCCGCGGTCGTGAACATGCCGATGGGGAAGGACGGCAAGGCTGCGCTATCGGATGCCACCGCGATGAAGTACACGGGATCGATCGAACCGGCGCTCCGGACGATGCGATTGGGCGCGACCAGGTAGTTGAGGATTGTTTCGGCCGTGGATGATCCGGTGTCGAGCGAGGCGACATACGACGCCTGGTGTACCCGTTGCCCGTAGAGGCGAACGTGTGCGAACCAGCGGCGCAGCAACGCTTCGAACTCCGGGAGGTACAACTCCTTGACGTGGTACGGATTGGCGTAGCCGGGCACGTCGGAGTACTGGTGCCGATCCGGCGACGAGACGATCAGCCATCCGCCCGGCCGCAGGATGCGTTTCACCTCCCGCATCATCGCCTCATGCTGGTCGTGGTGTTCGATGGTCTCGAAGCTCACCACCGCGTCGACGCTGGCGTCTGCCACCGGGATGTCGGCGCACGACCCGACGCGGAACTCGAGCGCGTGCGCCGGATACTTTGCCCGCGCATGCGCCACGGCGTCTGCCGAGATGTCGACGCCGACCACCGAACGGCATTGCCGCGACAGCAGCGCGGACCCGTAGCCTTCGCCACAGGCGATGTCTACGACATCGAGCCCGGCGACGACTTCCGCTGCGACGTGGTACCGATGGAGGTGTTCCAGCTCGATGTCGCCCGCCATCGCATCCGGAAGGTAGCGTTCGCCGGTCGGGGGCAGTGTGTTGGTCATCGTCTCGATGTCTGGTTGTCGGTGCTGGAAGATGCAGTCTTGCGCGCCATTCTGGCCACGGTTCGCGCCGGAAGCATGCCGCTGGCGCTAACAAAGGCGTCATCGCCCGACTGACATCGCCGGCCGGACGTCGGCGATATCGTGTGCCCTGTCGATGGGTTCCTGCCGCCGGTTCAGGACGGCGGCGCCGCCGCGGTGCCCGTCGCGATCAGCTCGCGCAGCATCCAGTCGCGTGTTCGAATCAGGCCAGACCGCAATTCGACGGCCGGCCGCCAACCGAGTTCCTTCCGTGCGAGCGTCGCATCCAGCACGTTGACCGGGATGTCGAAGGGACGCCCGGGCTTGTAGCTGCACGCGAGCGGTCGGCCGAGCACCGCGCCGATCTCCCCGATCAGGTCGCGAAGGCTGACACCGGTGCCCGAGCCAATGTTCATCAGCCGGCACTCGCCAGTGTGGTCCGCTGCCTGCACGATCGCGTTCGCCACGTCGTCGATGAAGACGTAGTCGCGCGTGACGCTGCCGTCGCCCCAGATTTCGATCGGGCGATCCAGCAGCGCGTTCTGCATGAATGCGGCGATCACTCCTTGCGAGCCACGCGGCAACTGGCGCGGCCCATATGGGTTGGCCAGGCGCAGCACCCGGTAGTCGAGCCCCCGCGACCGCCGGTACAGCTCGAGGTATTTCTCGATCGCCAGCTTGTGAATGCCGTAGGACACCACCGGATCGGTCGGATGGTCCTCGCGTATGGGGGTGGTTCGCGGCGCGCCGTAGACCGTGCCGCCGGACGAAAGGAACACCACGCGCCCGACCCGATGCGCGACGCACAGATCGAGCAGCCGGACTGTGCCGACGAGGTTGTCGGCCACGTCGGCGGCCGGATCGTCGTCGGAGGTCTTCGGCACCGTGGTCGAGGCGAAGTGAAAGACCCGCGACACGCCATCGAGCGAGCGGTCCAGGGCGTCGGTGTCCTGGATTCGGCCGGCGTGCCACTCGAGTCTCGAGTCATCGGAGTGACCGATGTTCGCCCCGCGCTCGGCGCGGTCGAACACCCGCACCGTGTGCCCGCCGGACAACAGCGCGTCGACAACGGATCTGCCGATGAATCCGCCCCCACCGATGACCAGGTCAAGCATGCTGACGTCTCTCTGTCGATGACGCCGGTGGCCGTCACGCCGATGGCATCCGTGTCGAATCTCTGCGTAACCGCATCTCCGATAGTGCTCCGGAGCAGGCCCACGCGACTTGCGGCAAGCGGCGGCGGATTGTAAAGGCGGTGCCAGACCGGTTTCGGCGCCGCGCAGCGGACGATGACTCCGGTTTCGTGCGTGCTGCCGGCGGGTCGACGGGCGCTTCGCGCAGGTGCTGTGCCGCGTGCCGGCGCCGCCGGATGGCATCATCGCCCCTCAAGAGAAAGGGCTCGAACCATGTGCGCCAGCAAGGTGGCCGAAGGACAACAACGAGGGTGGATCGTCCCGATCGGGGGCGCGGAGGAGAAGGAGAACGCGCCGCAGATCCTGCGGCGCTTCGTGCAACTGGCCGGCGGCGACGGGGCGGACATCGTGATCGTGCCGACCGCGAGCCAGTTGCTGGCGACCGGGCCGCGCTATGAACGGATCTTCGCGGAGCTGGGCGCCGAGCGCGTGACCACGCTCGATTTCGATACCCGGCGCGATGCCGAGGAACCGGGCCGGCTCGCACGGCTGGAGCAGGCGAGCGGCGTGTTCTTCACCGGCGGCAACCAGCTGCGGCTGTCCACGCTGATCGGCGGCACCTCGGTGGCGCGCACGGTGCGCCGCATGAACGCGGCCGGCGTGCCGGTGGCCGGCACCAGCGCCGGCGCGGCCTTCATCAGCGAGCACATGATCGCGTTCGGCGACGAGGGCAGCACGCCCATCGCCGGTTCGGTTCGGCTCGCGCCCGGCATGGGGCTGACCAACCGCTTCATCATCGACCAGCACTTCCGCCAGCGTGACCGCCTCGGCCGGCTGCTGACGGCGCTGGCCTACAACCCGTTCGCCGTCGGCATCGGGCTGGACGAGGACACCGCCGCCTTCATCGCGCCCGACAACACGGTGCATGTCGAAGGCTCGGGCGGCATCACGGTGGTCGATGCGTCGGAGGTGCAGTTCTCGTCGATGGACAGCGTCGCCGAAGGCCGGCCCGTGTGCCTGCTGGGCGTCAAGCTGCACATCCTGACGCAGGGCGCCACCTTCAACCTGCACACGCGGCTTGCCGATGCCGGCACGCTGCGGCATGCCAAGAGCTAGTCCCGGAAACCAGTCCCACCCAACCTCGGGGAAAGTGATGCGGATACTCGAGCGCAATGTCTATGTCGGCCCGTCGCTGTACGCGCACTTTCCGGTCATCCGGGTGCTGCTGGACCTCGGCGAGCTGGAGAGGTGGCCCACCGGCCGGCTCGGCGCCGCGTACGTCGATGCGCTGGTCGCCGCGCTGCCCACGCTGCAGGAGCACGGCTGCTCGTACCGCGTGGCCGGCGGCCTGATCCGCCGCATGCGCGAGGACGACGGCACCTGGCTCGGCCACGTCTTCGAGCACGTCGCGATCGAGCTGCAGAACATCGCCGGCGAGGACGTCACCTTCGGCAAGACGCGCAGCACCGACACCCCCGGCGTCTACACCGTCGTCTACGAATACGCGCAGCGCGACGAGGGCATCGCCGCCGGCGAACTGGCGATCCAGCTCCTGTGCTCGCTGCTGCCGGCGGAGCTGCGCCCGGCCGATTCGGTGCCCGAAGGCTGGCAGTGGACGAGCGCTCGCGACGACTACATCCGCTACGCCCAGCGCCGCGCGCTCGGGCCGTCGACCGCGTCGCTGGTCAAGGCCGCCGAGGATCGCCAGATCCCGTGGCTGCGGCTGAACGAGCAGAGCCTGATCCAGCTCGGCCATGGCAAGTACCAGCAGCGCATCCAGGCCACCGTCACCGGGCGCACCAGCTTCATCGCGGTCGAACTGGCGCAGGACAAGGAGGAGACCAACAAGATCCTCGCCAACTGCGGCCTGCCGGTGCCCAGGCAGGAGCTCGTTCGCTCGGCCGACCGCGCGGTGCGCGCCGCCGAGCGGCTGGGCTATCCGGTCGTCACCAAGCCCTACAACGGCAACCACGGCCGCGGCATCTCGATCGGCCTGAAGACGCCCGACGAGGTGCGCGCCGGCTACGCCGCGGCTGCCGAGCACTCCAGCTCGGTGATCGTCGAGACCTACCTGGAGGGCGAGGACCACCGGCTGCTCGTCGTCAACGGCGAGCTGATCGCCGCCACCCGGCGCACGCCGGGCCGGGTGATCGGCGACGGCGTGCATTCGGTGCGCGAGCTGGTCGACATCGTCAACCAGGACCCGCGCCGCGGCATCGGCCACGAGAAGGTGATGACGCGCCTGGTGCTCGATGCGCAGGCCGACATGATGCTGGCGCGCCAGTCGCTGACGCCCGAATCGGTGCCCGCCGACGGCCAGAGCGTGCTGCTGCGCAGCACCGCCAACCTGTCGACCGGCGGCACCGCCACCGACGTGACCGACGTGATCCACCCCGACAACCGCGAGATGGCGGTGCGCGCCGTCACCGCGATCGGGCTGGATGTCGGCGGCGTCGACTTCCTCTGCCCCGACATCACCGAGAGCTACCGCAGCGTCGGCGGCGGCATCTGCGAGATCAACGCGGCGCCGGGATTCCGCATGCACGTCGCACCCAGCGAGGGCACGCCGCGCGACGCCGCCGGCCCGGTGATCGACATGCTGTTCCCGCCGGGCGCGCCCGCGCGCGTGCCGATCGCCTGCATCACCGGCACCAACGGCAAGACGACCACCTCGCGCATGCTGGCCCACATCACCAAGATGGCCGGCTTCACGCCCGGGCTGACGACCACCGACGGCGTCTACATCGACGGCCAGCGCACCGTCGAGGGCGACATGACCGGCCCGGTGGCCACGCGCATGGTGCTGGCCGACCCGAAGATCGACATCGCGGTGCTCGAGGTGGCGCGCGGCGGCCTGCTGCGCGCCGGCATGGGCGTGCCCTTCGTCAACGTGGCGGCGGTGCTCAACGTGCAGGCCGATCACCTGGGCATGAAGGGCATCGACACGCTGGAGCAGCTCGCCGAGGTCAAGCGCATCGTCGTCGAGGTGGCGCGCGACTGCGCGGTGCTGAACGCCGACGACCAGCACGTGATCCGCATGTCGGCGCACACCGAAGCCAGGCACCTGTGCTACGTCACGCTCAACCCGCAGCACACGATCGTGCGCGAGCACGTGCGCGCCGGCGGCCGCGCCTGCGCGCTGGAGGCCGGTGTCAACGGCCAGATGATCACGATCTACGACAAGGGCCGCCACATCCCGCTGATGTGGACGCACCTGATCCCGGCCACGCTCGAGGGCCGCGCGATGCACAACGTGCAGAACGCGATGTTCGCGGCGGCGCTGGCGTTCTCGATGGACATCAAGCTCGACGCGATCCGCCAGGGCCTGCGCACCTTCGACAGCACCTTCTTCCAGGCGCCGGGGCGGATGAACGTGTACGACGAGCATCCGTTCAAGGTCATCTTCGACTACGCGCACAACGCGCACGCCGTCGGCGCGATGGCCGACCTGGCGCAGCGGCTGGACGTGCGCGGCCGCCGCATCGTCGTCGTCGCCGGCCCCGGCGACCGGCGCGACGAGGACATCCGCGCCATCGCCGAGGCGGTGGCCGGCCGCTTCGACCACTACATCTGCCGCCGCGACGACGGCCTGCGCGGCCGCGCCGGCGACGAGGTGCCGAACATGATCGCCCAGGTGCTGCGCGACCGCGGCGTGCCCGACAGCGCGATCCGCATCATCCCGGACGAGCAGGAAGCGATCTCCGCCGCGCTGAACATGGGCCAGCTCGGCGACCTGCTGCTGGTGTTCGCCGACGCACTGACGCGCTCGTGGAAGCAGGTGATCAAGTTCAAGCCGCAGTCCGGCGCCGGCGATGCCGCGGCCAGCGCGGCCCGCCCCGCCGCCGCGCAGCGCCCGGCGGCGGCCGAGGACGAAGCGATGCCGATGGCCGCGCCCGACGACGCCGCGCTCGAAGCCGCCGGCTTCACGCGCGACGAGCGCGGGCTGCGCTTCATCGGCGAGGCGGCCGACTGACCCGCGCCGCGATGCCCGCGAGCCAGGGGCCGTCGACGGCCGGGCCCGTCGCGCCGGTGGAACCGGCCGGTTCGGCGCGGGTCCATGCCGGGTCAGCCTGCCGGGTTTTCCCGCGTTGGGCGGGCGGGCTCGACGGTACCGGAATGCCCATCGGAGCGGGCGAACCCGTCCGGTCCGCCGACGCGGCCGCACCGACGGAAGCCACCGAACCCGCCGAACCCGACCACGGTTTCGAGGACTCGCGCCGGCTGACCGGCCCGAACCGCCACGTCGGCGGGCCGGCGGTCACGCTGACGCCGCTCGGCCGCGCCGCGGCGGACCCGGCGGCGCATGCGCGCTGGGCCGATCGCGTCCGCGCGATGGCGGCCGCCCTCGGCTGGCCGGCCCGCAGCCCGCGTCGAACGCCACCGTGGCGGCGCGCTGCTGGTGTTCGCGGCCGGTGCCGACGTGCTGTTCACCGCGACCGAGGTCAACGAATGGGCCTGGGAGCGCGCGGCGGCCGAGTCCGGCGAGAGCTGGTTCGACCTCGCGCACGACCTGGGCGACCGTGCCGTCGCGGCCTTCGCGGCCCGCGCCGCCGCCGAGCCGCTGCCCGCGCTGGTCGCGCTCCGTGCGGCCGCGCGGGCGCACCGGCTGCCGCTGCTCGACGACGATGACGAGGTGTCGATCGGCGCCGGCACCGGCAGCCGCACCTGGCCGCGCGATGCGCTCCCGGCGATCGACGCGGTGCCGTGGGCGGCGCTGCACGACGTGCCGGCCGCGCTCGTCACCGGCAGCAACGGCAAGACCACGACGGTGCGGCTGCTCGCCGCGATCGCCGCCGCGGCCGGCCGCACGCCCGGCCATTGCTGTACCGAGGGCGTGATCGTCGGTGGGCGCAGCGTCGCCAGCGGCGACTACGCCGGCCCGGCCGGCGCACGCCGCGTGCTGCGCGACCCCGCGGTGCAGGTCGCGCTGCTCGAGACCGCGCGCGGCGGCCTGCTGCGCCGCGGCCTCGCGGTGCCGCGGGCCGACGCCGCGGTTGTCACCAACATCAGCCCCGACCACCTCGGCGAATACGGCATCGAGGACGCCGACGACCTGGCCGAGACCAAGCTGGTGGTCGCCCATGCGGTGCGGCAGGGCGGCACGCTGGTGCTGAATGCCGACGACCCGACGCTGATGGCCGCCGCCGACCGCATGCCGCACGCGCGCGCCGCGCGCCGCGCGCTGTTCGCCGCCGATTTCGACCACCCGGCGCTGCGCGCACTCCGTGCGGCCGGGCAGGGCACTTGCGGCGTGCGCGATGGCGAGCTGTGGCTGTCGCTCGACGCGCTCGCGAGCGTCAGCGTAAGTGCGGGTGCGGGAGCGGGAGCGGGCGCGGGCGCTGCCAGTGAGCGCGCGCCGGCTGCCGAATGCTCCCTCGGCCGCATCGCCGACCTCCCGCTGACGCTCGGCGGCGCCGCGCGCCACAACATCGGCAACCTCGCGGCGGCGGCCCTGGCGGCGGTGGCGCTGGGCCTGCCGGTCGACGCCATCGCCGCGACCTTCGCGAGCTTCGGCGCCGATCCGCACGACAACCCCGGGCGGCTCGAACGCTGGCCCTATCGGGGCGCCATGGTGCTGGTCGACTACGCGCACAACCCCGACGGGCTGGCGCAGCTCCTCGGCGTCGCCCGCGCGCTGCAGCCGCGGCGCCTGCTGCTGCTGCTCGGCCAGGCCGGCAACCGCGACGACGCCGCGATCGCCGACCTGGTGCGCACCGCCGCGTCGTTCGCGCCCGACCGCGTCGTCGTGAAGGAACTCGCGCTGATGCTGCGCGGCCGCACGCCGGGCGAGGTGCCGGCGCTGATCGAACGCGAATTGCGCGCCGCCGGATTGGCGCCGGAGCAGGTGGCGACCGAGCCGGACGAGGAAGCCGCCGCGCGCCGCCTGCTGGCGGACGCGCAAGCGGGCGACGTGGTGGTGCTGCCGGTGCACACCGCGGCGGTGCGGGAGCGGCTGGACGCGTTTCTCGCCGCGGGTTGAACGGGCGTCCCCGGGAACGCGGCGGAGTCTGCGACGGGCGTGTTGTGCCTGTCGCGCGTGCGCGGCGGGGGCCGACGACGCCGGGCGGTCGCCGCAGCGACGCAGTTGTTGCGTGGTGGGGCCGACGACATCGGGCTGCCGCCGCATCGACGCAGGTGTCGCGCGACGCCGAGGACACCGGGCGGCCGCCTCCGCGAATGTCCCCCGAGCCGGGCTGCGCCCGTCTCTCCTCCTCTATTTCGCTGCGGCGGCCACCCGGTGCCCTCGGCTGGCACCCACCGATGCAGGCCATCCGTTCGCACAGCACCGGATCGCTCGCCGCTCCACCTCCACCACCGCCCATCGCCCATCGCCCATCGCCCATCAGCGGTCAGCGACCAGCCAGCAGCCATAGGCCATCCGCGGTCAACCGTCAGCCTCAACCGTCATCCGGCCTCCGTCCGTCATCCACACCGCCCGTTGCCCGGTCCCGATACGCCCCCGGCTGCACACCCGTCCACTTCCGGAACGCCCGGTGGAAGGCGCTCGCCACCTGGAGGCCCAAGGCCCCCTCGGCGAAGCGGTGCACGGGCTTGTCGGCACGGACCCATTGCGCCCGGCTGGCGCCGCTCTCCAGCAGCGCCAGCTTGTCGGTGCACTCGGTGATGATCTTCGCCAGTCGAGGCAGGTCTTTGTGGAAGAGCCGTTCCTGCAAGGCCACGGTGGCGGTGGATACGACGACGGTCCTCTCCAGCAGCTCCGAAGCCACGATGGCCGCGAGGCAGTAGGCCACCGTCATGCCGGTACCGGTGCCCGCTTCGAGCAGCGCGACGTTGCTGCCCTGGCGGCTTTCGTCGTCCGGTGCTTTGGCGCAGAGGAAGGTCAGCAGGGCGGCGTGCACCACATCTGCTGCTGGCCGGGGCGGGCGCCTCCGCGAGGGACTCGAAGGGTTCGGCTGCTCGTGCTCGATTCACTCGGGAACGCGTCGGGCGACGTAGTCCCGGATGCGGGCTTCGGTCTGCGGCGTCGCCTGATACGCGCCGCGTTGCGGGGTGCGCAACAGGACGCCGGAGGCCAGCCAGGCTTGAATCATGTGGCGGGGGACGCCGCGTGCGATCAACTCGCTGGCCGTGAAGGTCTTGCCGGCCTTCATCGCCGCACGCTTCGGCTTCGCGGCCCCTGGCGCAGCCGCGCGCAGCGACGGCTTTGCGGGCTCGGGCGGGACACCGCCGAGATCGATGCCGAACAAGGCCGACAGATCGCTGCCCTCCAGCACGCCCTGCGCGTCGGGCGCGCCCATGGCCGGCAGGTTGCCGGCCTGCTGGATCAGATCCTGCGGCTCCACATGGCGCAGCCGGAACAGCAGCTCCGGCTCGTTGTCCAGCCGCGCCCCCACGCCATACAGCGTTGCCGCGACATGCTTGCACATCGACGCGCCATCCGGGCAACTGCAACTGAAGCCGAGCTGCCGCGGCCGTGGAAACAGTCCCTTGCCCTGGCGTGTCACGACTTCCATCACGGCGTTGGACAAGCGGCCCTGCAGCACCTCGATCAGCGAAGCCACCTTGCCGGTGCATTCCTTGACGATCACGCTC
The DNA here is from genome assembly GCA_044223035.1 of Piscinibacter sp. Lineage (GTDB taxonomy): Bacteria > Pseudomonadota > Gammaproteobacteria > Burkholderiales > Burkholderiaceae_C > JBGAMJ01. Next base: position 10,347 of record JBGAMJ010000028.1, on the reverse strand, counting down.
CACTCCGCCGCCTCCAGCGGACGCACGCTGATCTCGACCTGATAGACCTCGGAGCCGGACACCAAGGCGTTCACCTGGCCGGTGTCGATGCGCAGATCGATGACGGAGCCGTTGCGCACATAGGTCCGCCCGCGGGGCAGGCGGTTCGCGAAGTCGCTGTAGGCCTCCAGGTTGTCGCACCAGGACCTGCCCCAGAAGCTGCGCGCGATGGTGCGGCCGGCGATCACCACCGGTTGGCAGGCCTGCCCCTTCTTCTTCAGCTCGGCAGCCTTGCGCTCAGCCTGGCGCCGCCGTTCCGCGACCGGAACATAAGGTGCCCAGCCGTCGTAAAAGCCTCGTCCCATGCGTTCTTGCTCCGTGGCGGCGATGGCGAGTGGAAACTCAGGCGGCTTCGAGATCGCCCAGGGCACGGCCGATGTCGAGTGCCACCATGCGCAACAGCTCGTCGTTGCCCAGTTCGGTCAGGATCGTCTCGCCGCCGCCTTCGACGACCTGGCTGGACAGGCTGGCCTTGGCTTCGACGAGCGCATCGATTTTCTCCTCGACCGTGCCGCGGCAGATGAACTTGTGCACCAGCACGTTCTTCTTCTGTCCGATTCGATAGGCGCGATCGGTCGCCTGGTTCTCCACCGCCGGGTTCCACCAGCGGTCGAAATGCACGACGTGCGAGGCCGCGGTCAAGTTCAGCCCGGTGCCTCCGGCCTTGAGCGACAGCACGAAGAACGGCGGCCCCTCTTCGCGCTGGAATGATTCGACCAGCGCGCGTCGCGCCTTCACCGCAGTGCCGCCGTGCAGGACCAGGCCGGGACGCCCGAAAACCCCGTGCAGGAACTCCACCAGCGGTGCTGTCATTTCCTGGAACTGGGTGAAGACCAGCAGCTTCTCCTGGCGAGCCGCAATCGCCTCGGCCAACTCCTGCAGGCGGGCGAACTTGCCGCTGTCCGCGGGACGATAGGCGCCGTCGCCCAGCCATTGCGAAGGATGGTTGCAGATCTGCTTGAAGCGCATCAGGAAGGCCAGCACCGCGCCGCGCCGCGCGATGCCGTCCAGCGCCTCGATGTCCTTGGCCAGCGCGTCGACCGCCTGCTGATAGAGATGGGCTTGCAGCCGGCTCAGCGGGCAATACGCCTTGAGCTCGGTCTTGTCCGGCAGATCCGCGATGACCCGCTTGTCGCTCTTGAGGCGCCGCAGGATGTAGGGGCGCACGAGCTTGCGCAAGGGCGCATAGCCGGTGTGTTCGTCTTCGTCGAGGCGGCGGACGAAGCGGTTGAAGGTCGCGGCGGATCCCAGCAGGCCCGGGCAGATGAAATCGAACAGCGACCACAGGTCGCCGAGCCGGTTCTCCACCGGCGTACCCGTCAACGCGAAGCGCACGCGACTCTTCAAGGCCTTGACGTGGCGGGTTTGCTGCGCGCCTGGATTCTTGATCGCCTGCGCTTCGTCCAGCACCAGCAGGGACCACGGCACGGCGCTCATCCAGGGCAGTCGGGACACGCTCCCGTAGCTCGTCACGACGACATCGACCGCGGCCAGGCCGCGCGTGGACAGCGCGGCCAATTCCTTGGCGGGGGTGACCGACGCATGCGCGATCAGCAGGCGCAGGTGCGGCGCGAAGCGTGCCGCCTCCGCCTGCCAGTTGCCGATCAGCGAGGCCGGCACCACCAGCAGATGCGGCCCCGGGTCGCCCTCGCGCTTGGCCAACGAGATGAGGCCCAGCAGCTGCACCGTCTTGCCCAAACCCATGTCGTCGGCCAGACATCCCCCCAGGCCGAGCCGGTTCAGCCACCACAGCCAGTGCAGGCCTTGCCGCTGGTAGGGGCGCAGTTGCGCCTGCAGTTCGGGTTGCGGATCGGGGGCCTCACCGGTGTCGTGAGCGCCGGGTTCACGCAGCTGCTCCAGCGTGCTGCGCAACCAGTCGCCCGCCACGACGCTGGACCATTCGGCCGTGGCCTGCTCCAGCGCCGCCGGCGCCTCGTGGGCGATGTGGGCGCCGGCCAGCAGGCGCATGCCGTCGAAGAACGAAATCCCTTCATCGGCGGCCGAGCGCTGCACGTTCTTCCAATGGGCGAGCACGGCGTCGAGCTTCTCCCGGTCGACCTCGATCCAGCGGCCCTTGAGCCGGACCAGGCCATCGCCGGCCGCGGCCAGCTCCTCCCACTCCTGCGGCGACAGCCGTTCGCCATCGAGCGTGAGTTCGATCTGGAAGTCCAGCATCGTCTGCAGGCCGAGGCCGGCGGCACGCTGGCCGACGTTCACCCGCACTTGCGGGCGAGGCGGCTGCCGCGGCTTCCACCAGTCCGGAATGCGCACGATCAGGCCGCTGATTTCGAGCGCCGGGATGCTGCGCAGAAACTGGTGCGCCTGTGCTGGCGTCCAGGCCAGTGGCGAGAAGATCTTCCCGGTGTCCACCAGCGGGCGCAGCCACGGGCTTTGCTCGGCCGCCTTTTGCACCGGCAACAGCAGGTTCAGCAGCGTGGCGCGATCCTGGGCACCGGAGTACGCCTGCAACGCCCGCCCCAAGGGCAGGTGCTGAACGCGAGCCTCTCTCGAAACATGGCTGGCGTAGGTGGCGAGAAAGGCGAACGGAAACTGCTCGTCGCGCTTGTTCTCCGCCAGATGGAAGCAGACCCGGCCGACCAGGTTCCAGTTCGGGTGCTTGCCCTGCAACCAGGCCTTGACCTCACCGCCGGCGGCAGCGATGCCCTCGCGTGCCGCGGACAGCAACTCCTGCCACAGCGCAGCGAGCAGCGCGCCATCCAGGTACTCGGCACCCGTGATCGGCGGAGCGGCCGCGGCAAGCCGATCGAGTTCGGCGTCGGGGGTGGGCAGATCGAGCGTCGCCCAGTCCTCGGCAAGCATCGGCATGGCGGTGAGCCGAGCCATGAACAGGTGTCCGAACTCGCGGCCGAAGGCGAGCGATGCGGGGAGTGCGGTGCCCAGTTCCACCGCGCCCAGCTGAAGCAGACCCTGCCCGCTGCCGCGTTCGAAAGCCTGTTGAACGCGTTCGGCAACGGCTGGCGCCGGTGAATCCGTGTCGGCGTGCCGGTCTTCGAGATAGACCCTGCCGGTGGGTGAGAAGGCGAGGTCCAGGGTCCGGCAGGTGCGCGTGCCGGCCTCCAGAGCAGGGCCGGCTGCAGCGTGGGCGTTGCAGGCGAGGTTGGAACTCATGCAGTGGTTCAGCCGCCAGATCGGCGCGCCAGTTGCGTCGACGATCGAGAGAACCTACAGCTGTAGATACACCAATTCAAGGGTGCGCGATGACAAGGACGGCCAGGCCTTTTACCACCGGTGGGAGCCAGGCCGTGCGCTTGCCCGCCGAGTACCGTTTCGATGCGACCGAGGTCTTCGTGCGGCGTGACGACGCCACCGGCGATGTCATCCTGACCTTGCCCCTGGAATCCGTATCTTGTTCTACCCGCTCGCCCCTCGCCCAGCCACGGCCCGCCGCGCTCCACCGTCAGCCGCCCGCCGCCCCGTCATCCACACCGCCCGCCGCCCGGCCCCGATACGCCCCCGGCTGCACGCCCGTCCACTTCCGGAACGCCCGGTGGAAGGCGCTCGCCTCCTGGAAGCCCAATGACTCGGCGATCTGCGCCACCGTCGCGTCGCCGGCGGCGAGCCGCTCGATCGCGCGGTCGCGGCGCAGGCCGTCCTTGATCGCCTGGTAGCTGGCGCCCTCGGCGTCGAGCCGGCGGCGCAGCGTCGACGGTGCGATGCCGAAGTCGGCAGCCAGCGCGTCCAGCGTCGGCCACGGATCGCTGGCCAGGCGCTCCAGCCCGGGCCGCAGCCGCCGCCGCACGCGCGCCGCCCAGCCGTCGACGTTGCGGTAGCGCAGGAACACCGATTGCGGCGCGTCGCGCAGGAAACGCTTCAGCGTCGCCTCGGTCTGCACCACCGGGCCGGCCAGCGCCGCCGCGTCGAAGGACAGCCGGGTGCGTTCCGCGCCGAAGCCGATCGACGGGCCGAACATCACGCGGTATTCGGCGGCGTGCGGCGGCGCCGCGCCCGCGAGGTTCAGCTCGACCGGCAGGCGGCGCCCGGCCAGCCAGCACATCAGCCCGCGCAACAGCACCAGCCAGGTTTCGTCGGCGAAGCGCCGCGCGGCCGGGTCGGCGATGCGGTTGTCGAGCGTCACGACGGTCCGCCCGGCGGCGGTGTGGATGTCGGCGTCGAGGTCGTCGAGGAACAGCCGGAAGCCGCGCACGCAGGCGCGCAGCGCACGCTCCAGAGTGGCGCTGGGCAGCACCGCGCGGCACAGCAGCGCGAAGCTGCCGACCTTCATGCGGCGGCTGTCGAGGCCGAAGAATTCGTCGTCCAGCGCCTGCGCGACGGCCAGCCACAGCGCGGCGAAGCGGTCGGCCGGCACGCGGGCGTCGGCCGCATCGGGCGGGCCGGATGAACCAGGCGGGGCGGATGCAGCGGGCGGACCGGAGGAACCGGGCGGGCCGGATGAATCGAGCGGGGCGGAAGAGCCGGGCGCGGCGGAGGAACCGGAGCGTGCGGGCGCGGCCTGCCCAGCCGTCGCGGCGAACGCCGCGACCGCAACCGCGTCGATCCCCGCGCGCAGCAGCACCGCCGCGCGCGTCGCCGCCGGCAGGCGGGCCACCGCGGCGTGCACGAAGTACATCGACACGGTGTCGCGCTCGATCGCCTTCGTCGTCTTCATGGCCCGGGCATCGTAGGCGAGCGGCGGCGTGCGGCCGCCGCCGGACTGGCAGAAAACGTCAGCCGGCGTGGCCGGCGCGGACATCGACGCCGCGCGGGGCCGCTCCTAGACTTGGTGACCAGCCCGCGCGGCGCCCGTCCGGCGACCCGCGGGCGGATTCCGGAGACAGCGCATGACCGATCTTTCCGCCGAATACCGGGCGCTCGCCGCCTACCGCCCGACGAACAAGGTGCGCTTCGTCACCGCCGCGTCGCTGTTCGACGGCCACGACGCCGCGATCAACATCATGCGGCGGCTGCTGCAGGGCATGGGCGCCGAGGTGATCCACCTCGGGCACAACCGCTCCGTCGACGAGGTGGTGACCGCCGCGCTGCAGGAGGACGTGCAGGGCATCGCGATCAGCAGCTACCAGGGCGGCCACGTCGAGTATTTCGGCTACATGGTCGACCTGCTCGCGCAGCGCGGCGGCAGCCACATCCAGGTGTTCGGCGGCGGCGGCGGCGTGATCGTGCCGTCGGAGATCCGTGACCTGGCGGCGCGCGGCGTGCGCATCTACAGCCCCGAGGACGGCCAGCGCATGGGCCTCGCCGGGATGATCGGCGAGATGCTGATGCGCTGCGACCACAGCCTGGCCGCCCACGCGCCGACGAGCGTCGACGCGCTGCGCGGCCACGGCCCCGAAGCGTGGCGTGCGCTGGCGCAGCTCATCACCGCGCTCGAGGGCGGCACGGTCGAGCCGGCGCTGAAGGCGGCGCTGGCCGACGCGGCCGCCGCCGTGACCATCCCGGTGGTCGGCATCACCGGCACCGGCGGCGCCGGCAAGTCCAGCCTGACGGACGAGCTGATCCGCCGCCTGCGCATGGACCAGGGCGATGCGCTGCGCATCGCAGTGATCTCGATCGACCCGTCTCGCCGCAAGAGCGGCGGCGCGCTGCTCGGCGACCGCATCCGCATGAACGCGATCCAGCCCTGGGGCGCGGGCCCGCGCGTCTACATGCGCAGCCTGGCCACGCGCGATTTCGGCAGCGAGATCAGCCAGGCGCTGCCGGACGTGCTGTCCGCCTGCAAGGCGGCGGGCTTCGACCTGATCGTCGTCGAGACCTCCGGCATCGGCCAGGGCGACGCGGCGATCGTGCCGCTGGTCGACGTGCCGGTCTACGTGATGACGCCCGAGTTCGGCGCCGCCAGCCAGCTCGAGAAGATCGACATGCTCGATTTCGCCGAGTTCGTCGCGATCAACAAGTTCGACCGCAAGGGCGCCGCCGACGCGCTGCGCGACGTGGCCAAGCAGGTGCAGCGCAACCGCGAGGCCTTCGGCCAGCGGCCCGAGGCGATGCCGGTGTTCGGCACCATCGCCAGCCGCTTCAACGACGACGGCGTGACCGCGCTCTACCAGGCGCTGCGGCCGCGGCTGGCCGAACTGGGCCTGCCGCTGCGCGACGGCCGGCTGCCGCCGGCGGCCACCCGCCACAGCACGCAGCAGCAGCCGATCGTGCCCGGCGCGCGCGTGCGCTACCTGGCCGACATCGCCGACACCGTGCGCGGCTACAAGGCACGCGTGGCGGCGCAATCGGCGCTGGCGCGGGAGCTGCAGCAGCTGCGCGCCACCAGCGCGATGCTCGGCACCGACAAGCCCGAGCGCCACCGCGCCCGCGAGGCGGTCGACGACCTGGCGGCCCAGCGCGATGCGCGGCTGGACCCGGCTGCGAAGAAGCTGCTCGACCAGTGGCCCGAGATGCAGCGCCAGTACGCCGCCGACGAATACGTCGTGAAGATCCGCGGCAAGGAAATCCGCACCTCGCTCGTGCACCGCTCGCTGTCGGGCACGCGGATCCGCAAGGTGGTGCTGCCACGCTACGAATGCCACGGCGAGACGCTGAAGTGGCTGATGCTCGACAACGTGCCCGGCAGCTTCCCGTACACCGCCGGCACCTTCGCGTTCAAGCGCGAAGGCGAGGATCCGACGCGCATGTTCGCCGGCGAGGGCGACGCCTTCCGCACCAACCGCCGCTTCAAGCTGCTCTCCGAAGGCATGCCGGCGAAGCGGCTGTCGACCGCGTTCGACTCGGTCACGCTGTACGGCCACGACCCCGACCGCCGGCCCGACATCTACGGCAAGGTCGGCAACTCCGGCGTCAGCATCGCCACGCTGGACGACATGAAGGCGCTGTACGACGGATTCGACCTGACCGACCCGGCCACCAGTGTCAGCATGACGATCAACGGCCCGGCGCCGACGATCCTCGCGATGTTCATGAACACCGCGATCGACCGCAACCTGGAGCGCTTCGTCGCCGACAACGGCCGCGACCCGACCGACGACGAGGCCCGCAAGATCCGCGAATGGACGCTCGCCAACGTGCGCGGCACCGTGCAGGCGGACATCCTGAAGGAAGACCAGGGCCAGAACACCTGCATCTTCAGCACCGAGTTCAGCCTGAAGGTGATGGGCGACATCGCCGAATACTTCGTGCACCACGACGTGCGCAACTTCTACTCGGTGAGCATCAGCGGCTACCACATCGCCGAGGCCGGCGCCAACCCGATCAGCCAGCTCGCGTTCACGCTGTCGAACGGCTTCACCTTCGTCGAGGCCTACCTCGCGCGCGGCATGCACATCGACGATTTCGCGCCCAACCTCAGCTTCTTCTTCAGCAACGGCATGGACCCGGAATACGCCGTGCTCGGCCGCGTGGCGCGGCGCATCTGGGCGGTGGCGATGCGCGAGCGCTACGGCGCCAACGAGCGCAGCCAGAAGCTGAAATACCACGTGCAGACCAGCGGGCGCAGCCTGCACGCGCAGGAGATCCAGTTCAACGACATCCGCACCACGCTGCAGGCGCTGATCGCGATCTACGACAACTGCAACAGCCTGCACACCAACGCCTTCGACGAGGCGATCACCACACCCACCGAGGACAGCGTGCGCCGCGCGATGGCGATCCAGATGATCATCAACCGCGAATGGGGCCTGGCGAAGAACGAGAACCCGAACCAGGGCGCGTTCGTGATCGACGAGCTGACCGAACTGGTCGAGGAGGCGGTGCTGGCCGAGTTCGAGCGCATCGCCGAGCGCGGCGGCGTGCTCGGCGCGATGGAGACCGGCTACCAGCGCGGGCGCATCCAGGAAGAGTCGATGCACTACGAGATGCTCAAGCACACCGGCGAGTACCCGATCGTCGGCGTCAACACCTTCCGCAACCCGCACGGCGACGCACTGCCCGAGCACATCGAACTCGCCCGCTCGACCGAGGACGAGAAGCAGGGCCAGCTGCAGCGGCTGGCCGATTTCCACGCCCGCCACGCCGCCGAAGCACCCGCGATGCTCGCCCGCCTGCAAGACGCCGTGATCGCCCAGCGCAACGTGTTCGAGGTGCTGATGGAGGCGGTGCGCTGCTGCTCGCTCGGCCAGATCACGAACGCGCTGTTCGAGGTGGGCGGGCAGTACCGGCGGAGCATGTGAAGGGCGCCGCGGGACGCCCACCCGGCCATTGACCGTGACCGCCGCGCCGCTCTACCCCGAACGCATCGTCTGCCTCACCGAGGAGCCGACCGAGGTGCTGTATGCGCTCGGCGAAGAGCGGCGCATCGTCGGCATCTCCGGCTTCACGGTGCGGCCGGCGCGGGCGCGGCGCGAGAAGCCGAAGGTGTCGGCGTTCACCAGCGCGAAGATCGAGCCGATCCTCGCGCTGCAGCCCGACCTGGCGATCGGCTTCTCGGACATCCAGGCCGACATCGCGCAGGCCCTCGTCAAGGCCGGCGTCGAGGTCTGGATCGCGAACCACCGCAGCGTCGACGGCATCCTCGGCTATGTGCTGCGGCTGGGCGCGCTGGTCGGCGCAAGCGCTGCTGCTGCGGCGCTCGTCGAACAGATGCAGCGCCGCATCGAGGCGATGCGCAGCGCAAGCGGCGAGGCGGCTGTGCGTCCGCGCGTCTACTTCGAGGAGTGGGACATGCCGCGCATCAGCGCGATCCGCTGGGTCAGCGAGCTGATCTCGATTGCCGGCGGCGACGACATCTTCCCGGAGCGCGCGATGCAGACGCTCGGCCGCGACCGCATCATCGCCGACGACGCGGCCATCATCGAGCGCGCGCCGGACATCATCATCGGCTCGTGGTGCGGCAAGAAGTTCCGCGCCGAACAGGTTGCCGCGCGGCCCGGGTGGGGCGATGTGCCCGCGGTGCGCGACGGCGAGCTGCACGAGGTGAAGTCGCCGCTGATCCTGCAACCCGGCCCGGCGGCGCTGACCGACGGCCTCGACGCGCTGAGCCGCATCATCCGCGGCTGGCAGGAGCGCCCCGCGCGCTGACGGCGCCGGCGGTGTTTCACTCCGGTCGTCCCATCCCAACCCGCGATGGAACGAAGAAGCGAGCGGTCACGATCAAGCTGCGGACACGGATCCGGCTGCGCCGGTCCGTCGGCGGGCGCCCCTCGGGGGGCAGCGAGCTCGAGTGAGCTTGGGGGCTGACGTCATGCCTTGCGCCTGGGCGGCGGGCCGTAGACGCGCGCCGGCTTCTCGGCCCGCTCGTAGAGCGGCAGCACGGCCGGCAGGCTCGCTTCGATGTCCTTGATGCGCGAGCCGCTGTTCGGGTGCGTCGACAACCATTGCGGCGGCGCGCCCTTCGCGGCGGCGGCCATCTTCTGCCACAGCGTGATCGCGGAGCGCGGGTCGTAGCCGGCGCGCGCGGCGATCTCGAGGCCGACCAGATCGGCCTCGGTCTCGTCGTCGCGGCTGAACTTGAGCGTGACGAGCTGGCCGCCCATGTCGGCCAGATAGCGCCCGCCGTTGCCCAGCCCGAGCAGCGCCGAGCCGATCTCGATCGCGCCGCGCGTGGCCGCTGTCTTTCCCATCCGCTCGCGCGCGTGTTCGCGCAGCGCGTGGGCGATCTCGTGGCCCATCACCATCGCAACCTCGTCGTCGCTGAGCTGCAACTGGTCGAGAAGGCCGTAGAAGAACGCGATCTTGCCGCCCGGCATGCAAAAGGCGTTCACCTGCTTGCTGCCGAACAGGTTCACCTCCCACTTCCACTGCCGCGCGCGGTCGTTCCACTCGTAGCTGTACGGAATGATGCGCTCGGCGATCGCGCGCAGGCGGACGAGCTGCGGGTTGTCGGCCGGCGCGAGCGCGCGCTGCTGCGCCGCCTTTTGCTCCATCTGGAGGTACTGCTGCGCCGCGGCCTGCTCGATCTGATCGGCCGGCACGAGCCCGGCGGCCCACGACTTCTTGCCGACATCCACGCCCTCGCGCGCCTGCGCCGGCGGCGCGACCGCGCAGCCGGCGCAGGCGAGCAGCGCAGCAAGCAGCGCGGTCAGCAGCATCGAGCGCGCCGCGCCGCCGGTGGGGACGAGGTCGGGCGCGGCGATCGGTTCGGGATGCATAGCCCGGATGGATTGGGGCGAACGCCGCAAGTTCAACGCCTGCTGCCGCAGCCTCATCGGGAATCCGACGCCGCCAGCATGCGCCGCACCTGCGGCAAGAGCAGATAGGCCGGAAAGCTCAGCCAGAACGTGAGGAAGAAGTACGCCGCAAAGCCCATCTCCTGCGCGCCGATGCCGCCCGCCCAGCCGGCGACGGCGCGGCTGAAGGCGAAGATGCTGGACAGGATCGCGTACTCGGTCGTCGCCCGCTCACGGCTCGTGATCGCCATCAGGAAGGCAAGGAAGGCGCCAGTGCCGAGGC
>JBGAMJ010000217.1:0-6512 GCA_044223035.1 Piscinibacter sp. | reverse complement strand
CCACCGGCCGGCGCTGCAAGCGGCCCCCACCAGCCGGCTGCCGCGCAGCAGCGCACCGGCGACGGCACCGATCAGGCCACCCAGGGCGATGCGTTCCGGTGAACTCGAAGGCATAGCGCGCGAGCGCCCAGCCGATCGCCACCGCCGCCAGCGAGGCCAGCGTGCCGGCCAGCGCGCCGACGCCAGCAGCTCGGCGCGCTGCACCTCGCCAGCGAACGGCCGCTGGCGCCCATCGCCCGCATGATCGCGGAAACTCGCGCGCGGCCAGCGCGCGTCGCGGTGATCGCCGCGAACAGCACCACCAGCCCGGTCGCGAGCGTGGCCAAAACCGAACTCGACCGCGCGGATCACGCGGTCCAGCTTGCGCTGCACCCTGGCCGATCGAGGCCGACACGTCGATGCTCGTGATGTTCGGGAAGTCGCGGCTGAGCGCGTTGTCGAAGCCCGACGCGGCCGGCGCGCGGAACGCGGCGATGTAGCTCAGCGGCAGGTCGTCCAGCCGCGTCGACGTGAACATCACGAAGAAGTTGACGCGCATCGAGCTCCAGTCGACCTTGCGCAGGCTGGTGACCACGACATCGGCCGGCTGCCCGCCGATGTCGAAGCGCAGCGCGTCCGCCCAGCTTGAGCCCGAGCGTCTCGGCCAGCCCTTGTTCCACGCTCAGGCCGCCCGGCTCGTCGGTCACCCAGCGCCCGCCGGCGAGCTGGTTGTGCGCCGGCATCCGTGCCGCGTGGCTCAAGGTTGAACTCGCGGTCGACCAGCCGGCGCGCGCGCTCAGTTCGGCGTAGTCGTCGAACACCTTGCGCGGCCGTTCACGCTGACGAGCCGGCCGCGGATCATCGGGTACCAGTCGAAGCGCTCGACGCCCGCGCCATGGCGGCGCCGCCCATGGACCTCGCCCTGCTCCGGCTGGTTGATCACGAAGCGGTTCGGCGCGTCGGGCGGCGTGGCCTGGCGCCAGCTGTCGATCAGGTCGGTGCGCAGCAGCACCAGCAGCACCAGCGCCAGCAGCCCGACGCTCAGCGCCGACACCTGCAGCACCGCGAACGCGGGCCGCGCCGCGATCTGGCGTGTGGCCAGCACCAGCCAGCGCGGCGCGCGCGACTCCGGCACCGCGCGCCGCAGCAGCATCACCGCCGCGTAGCCGAGCAGCGCGAAAAGCGCCACCGCGCCGGCGAAGCCGCCGACCGCGATCAGCCCCAGCTTCAGGTCCGACGACACCGCCAGCAGCAGCGCGACGAAGCCCAGCGTACCGGCGGCCAGCACCGCCAGCGAGGCCGGCTTCAGCGCGCCGACGTCGCGCCGGATCACGCGCAGCGGCGGTACCCGCGCGAGCTGCAGCACCGGCGGCAGCCCGAAGCCGAGCAAAAGCGTCAGGCCGACGCCGAGGCCGAACAGCGCCGGCCAGGCCGTCGCCGCCGGCAGCGCCGCCTCCACCAGCCCGGCGAGCAGCCAGACGAACACATGGTGGACGACGAAGCCGAGCAGCACGCCCGCCGCGCTGGCCACGAGGCCGACGCAGGCGAACTCGATCAGGTACTGCAGCGCGATCGTGCGCTGCGGCAGGCCGAGCACGCGCAGCATCGCGCAATCGTCGAGGTGGCGGCTGGCGAACTCGCGCGACGCGATGCCGACCGCCACCGCCGCCAGCAGCGCCGCCAGCAGTGCCACCAGGTTGAGGAATTTCTCGGCGCGGTCGAGCGTCTGCCGCATCTCCGGCCGCCCGGCCTCGAACGATTCGATGCGCAGCCCGCGCAGCGACGCTTCCTTGATGTGCGCGTCGGCCCAGGCGGTGAAGCGGCGCACCGCCGCATCGCCGCCCTCGCCCGCCACCGCGAGCCGGTAGCTGACGCGGCTGGCCGGCTGGATCAACCCGGTCGACGGCAGGTCCGCGGCGTGGATCATCACGCGCGGCGCGAAGCTGCTGAAGCCGGTGCCGCGGTCGGGCTCGAGCACGATCACGCGGGCGACGCGCAGCGTGGCGTCGCCGAGCAGCAGCGGATCGCCGACCTTCAGCCCCAGCGCATCGAGCAGCCCGCCATCGACCCAGGCGCTGCCGCGTTCGGGGCCGTGCGCGACGTCGGCCTGCGCCGCGCCCGGCGCGTCGGCCACGGTCATCTGGCCACGCAGCGGATAGCCGTCGCTGACCGCCTTGACGCTGGCCAGGCGCGACGCCCCGCCCTGCGCGTCGGCGGCGCGCGCCATGCTCGGGAAGTTGCTCGAGGTGGCAACCGCCAGCCCGAATTCGCGCGCCCGCGCGGCAAATTCGGGCGGCGCCGGCTGGTCGCTGGCGACCACCGCGTCACCGCCCAGCAACTGGCGCGCATCGCGCGTCAGGCCGTGGTTCAGCCGGTCGGCGAAGAACCCGACCGCCGTCAGCGCCGCCACCGCCAGCACCACCGCCAGCATCAGCAGCCGCAGTTCGCCGGCGCGGAAGTCGCGCCCGATCTGGCGGCCGGCCAGCTGCCACACGGAGGGCGCCAGGCGCGGCGACAGCGGCGACAGCGGCGGCAGCGGCGCAGCCGGCACGCGGGACGGTTCGGATTCGGGAATGGCGCTCATCGTGCGGTCTTCAGGGGATCGGCCCGCCGGAAGTCACCGCGAGCGCGGCCCGGCAGGCTCCTGACGCGCGACATTACACGAGGCGCCGTGCGCGCCGCGGCGCAAGGGCATCGCCGCCATTCAAGCGGCTTGACCGCTGCGTGCAGGCGGCGCGAACCGTCCCGGTCCGTACCGGTGCTTCAATGGTTGCATGAACACTTCCCTGCCTCCGATCTTCGTTTCGCACGGCTCGCCGATGATCGCGCTCGAGCCAGGCGCCGCCGGTGCGTTCCTGCGGCGGCTCGGCCCGGCGGTCGACGCCAGCTTCGGCCGGCCGCGCGCGATCCTCGCGATCTCGGCCCACACCGCCGCCCGCGCCGCGGTGCTGCTGGCCGGCGCGCGCCACGAGGCGGTGTACGACTTCGGCAACTTCGACCCGAAGCTGTTCACGTTGCGCTACGACGCCCCCGGCGCGCCGGCGCTGGCACCACGCGTGGCCGCGCTGCTGCAGGGCGCCGGCATCGCGGTGCACACGATCGACGAGGGCGGGCTCGACCACGGCATCTGGACCACGCTGCGCTACGCCTGGCCCGGCGCCGACGTGCCGGTGCTGCCGCTGGCGTTCGACCCGACGCAATCGCCGGCCGAACAGTTCGCGCTCGGTGCCGCGCTGGCGCCGCTGGCGGACGAAGGCGTGCTGGTGTTCGGCACCGGCAGCATCACGCACAACCTGCGCCGCGTGTTCTCCGGCGGGCTGCGCGCCGGTGTCGACCGGCCCGAATCGCCTGACGCCGCGGCGTTCCGCGCCTGGATGCTCGAGCGCAGCGCCGAACGAGACTGGGACGCGCTGTTCGACTACCGGCGCCGCGCGCCCGCCGCCGTCGAGATGCACCCGACCGACGAGCACCTGCTGCCGTGGTACGTGGCCGCCGGCGCCGGCGGGCGGGCAACGGCGCCGCAGCGCCTGCACGACAGCGTCACCTACGGCGTGCTCGGGATGGATGCGTACGCGTTCGGCCCGCTGGCACCGGCGCTGCGCGACGCGCTGGCGGCGGTGGCGGCCTGAGCGGCGCCCGGGCCACGGCTCCGGCCCGGGATCCGATCCGGACTTGAACGCCGGCGGACATCGGCGCCGGTACACCCGGCACCGTCACGCCTTCCGCAGATTGCCGCTCACGGCTTCGGCACGTTGCCCACCACGCCGTCGACCAGCCAGTTCATCGTCGAGATCGACGCGTCGTCCAGCGCGCCCTGCGCCAGCCGCACCTGGCCTTCGTTGTCGACCAGCCGGCCGGAGAAGGGCTGGAAGCGGCCGGACACGATCGCCTGGCGGCGCGCCTCGACCGCCGCCGCGGTGTCGGCCGGCACATCGGCCGCCAGCGGCGCCAGCGTGATCAGGCCCTGCTTCATCCCGCCCCAGACCGGCGTAGGTTTCCAGGTGCCAGCCAGCACCGAACGCGCAACACCGGTGTAGTAGTCGCCCCAGTTCAGCGTGATCGCGGTGAGCTGCGCATTCGGCGCGAAGCGGCGCATGTCGCTCTGGTAGCCGATCGCGCGCACGCCGCGCGTCTTGAAGTTGTCTTCCGCGGTCTGCGGCACCGCCGGCGAGCCGCTGTGGTTGGTCAGCACGTCGGCGCCCTGGTGGATCAGTGTCTGCGCCGCCTCGCGCTCGCGTGCCGGATCGAACCAGGTGTTCAACCAGATCAGCTTGACCTGCGCCCGTGGGTTGGCCTCGCGCATGCCGAGCGCGAACGCGTTGACGCCCTGGATCACCTCGGGCACCGGGAAACCGGCGACGTAGCCGGCGATGCCGGTCTTGCTGGTGCGCCCGGCCAGCAGCCCGGCCAGGTAGCGCGCCTCGTAGTAGCGTGCGTTGTACGTGTTGACGTTCGGCGCCGTCTTGTAGCCGCCGGCATGCTCGAAGCGCACGCCCGGGAATTCGGCGGCGACGCGCAGCGTCGGCTCCAGGTAGCCGAAGCTGGTCGCGAAGATCAGGCCGTGGCCCTGCGCTGCCAAGTCGCGGATCACGCGTTCCGAGTCGGCGCCTTCGGCCACCGATTCGACGACCGTCGTGCGCACCTGCGCGCCGAGCGCCTTCTCCAGTGCCAGCCGGCCCTGCTCGTGCTGGTAGGTCCAGCCGGCCTCGCCGATCGGGCTGACGTAGACGAAGCCGATCTTCAGCGGCGGGCGGGCCGCGGCGGGCGCCGGGGCGGGAGCGGGGGCGTTCGCCGTCTGCGCGCCGACGTTCACCGTCGACAGCACGGCCGCAGCCGCGAGCAGCGCGGCCACGGGGCCGCGGGCGAGGTTTTTGTACATGGTGTTCCTCTACATGGCTCCGATGAGGGGTCCGCGGCGCAGGGAGCACTGCATTCGGCGCGGGCCGGGATTGTCGCAGGTCGTCGGTGACAACCCTGATCGGCACGCTTCCATTTGAGAACGATTCTCAATTGAAGTAGGATGGGCGCGTGCCGCCCGAACGCAGCGCCCTGCCCTTCACCCTCCCTCGACAGCGAAGCCGAAGACGACGCCATGGACGATTCCGCGCACGACACCCCGGACGACATCCGCGCAGCCCGCGAGTGCGAACCGGGTGAGGACGCCGACGGCGAGGTCTACGAACTGCCCGGCGCGGAGGCGCTGGTCGCCTGCACGCTGGCGCTGATGACGGGCTACAGCCAGTCGCTGCAGGCCGACCTGCACCCGTCGCGCCGCGTCGTGCTCGGCGACAAGATCGGCCGGCAGCTCGCGCTGATTGCCGGGCGGCGCGACCTGTCCGATCCGTTCCGCCGGATCGTGGCCGGGTTGCAGCGGCACTGGGTGGCGATGGCGGCGTGCACGGCGGCGTCCGCGCCCGATGCGGCTGGGGCCGCGGGCGGGGCCGCGCGTGACCCGGCGACCCAGCGGGCCGTTGAGCCGCTCTCCGAAAGGACGCGCGAGCGCGCCTGGGACGTGGCCTTCCCGCGCCCTGCGCAGTTGCATTGAGCCCGGCCGTGCCGCTCCATATCGGCATCGTCGCCTGCTCCGCCGAGGGCGCGGCGCTGTGCTACCGCACGCTCTGCGCCGAAGGGGCGGCGCTGCTCGGGCCGCACGCCCACCCCGAGGTCTCGATGCACACGCCCTCGCTCGCCCGCTACGTGCGCTGCCTCGACCGCGGCGACCTGGACGGCGTCGCGGCGCTGATGCTGGCCTCGGCGCACAAGCTGGCGTCGATCGGCGCCGACCTGCTGATCTGCCCCGACAACACGATCCACCAGGCGCTGCCGCGGGTCCTCCCGCACTCGCCGCGGCCCTGGCTGCACATCGCCGAGGTCGTCGCCGAGCAGGCGGCCGTGCGCGGCTGGCACCGGCTCGGCATCCTCGGCACGCGCTGGCTGGTCGACAGCGAGGTCTATCCGGCGGCGCTCGCCGCCCGCGGCATCGAGGCGCTGCGCCCGGACGCCGCCGACCGGGACGAGGTCCACCGCCGCATCATGGACGAGCTGGTTCCGGGCACGATCCGGCCGGACACCCGCACCGCGCTGCAGGCGGTGGTGACGCGACTGCAGGCACGCGGCTGCGACGCCGTCGTGCTCGGCTGCACCGAACTGCCGCTGGTGCTGGACGATTCGACGTCGCCCCTGCCGACGCTCGATTCGACGCGCCTGCTGGCGCGGGCGGGCTTGCGCTGCGCGGTGTCGGGCGAGCTGCCGCCACGCGCGGACTAGCCCAGGGCGATCGTCCCGGGACTGCGGCCCCCCTCCCCGCGAGGGGGCTCCGCGCCGTGTTGCCTGTCGAGAATGGCCGCAGACACGGCGCCGTGTTGCGCCGCCCGGCCACCCACCACGAAGTCACCCCGATGAAGCTCCTGGTCCCCGTCAAACGAGTCGTCGACTACAACGTCAAGGTCCGCGTGAAGAGCGACGGCAGCGGCGTCGACATCGCCAACGTCAAGATGAGCATGAACCCCTTCGACGAGATCGCGATCGAGGAG
>JBGAMJ010000216.1:0-7916 GCA_044223035.1 Piscinibacter sp. | reverse complement strand
TAGGCCTCCACCTCCACCGGCGACGACGAGCGCTCGAAGCCGCGCAGGTTGGGCGCGATGCAGCGGTAGTGCGGCGCGAAGTGGGCGAGCAGTTCGTCCCAGACGAAGGCGCCTTCCGGAAAGCCGTGCAGGAACACGAGCAGCGGCGCACCCGGCGCACCGGCGGCACGGCAGCTGAGCGTGATGCCGTGCGGCAGCGCCAGATCGAAGGTCTCGATCGTGCCCGGATTCATGCCGCCGGCGCCCTCTCCACCCAGCTGCGCAGCAGCACGGCCGCGTCGTCGACGCCGCGCCGCTTCAGCGCCGAGAACAGCGTGATGCCGATGTCGGATTCTTCGGTGCTGCGCGCGGCGAGCGTGTCCTGGCAGGCGGCGAGCGCCTGGTCGGCCTCGCGGCGGTTGAGCTTGTCGGCCTTGGTCAGCAGCACCAGCAGCTTGACCGCGCCGTTGGCCAGGCGCGGGGCGACGAAGTCGAGCAGCTGCAGGTCCAGATCGGTGAACCCGAGGCGCGAGTCGACCATCAGCACCACGCCGGCCAGGCTGCGCCGCAGCTCGAGGTAATCGGCCATCACCTGCTGCCAGCGCGATTTGGCATCGCGCGACACGGCGGCGTAGCCGTAGCCCGGCAGGTCGGCGAAGAGCGCGTCGGGCGCGTCCTTCGGACCGAGCGCGAACAGGTTGATGTGCTGGGTGCGGCCCGGCGTCTTGGACGCGAAGGCCAGGCGCTTCTGCTGCGTCGGCGGTGTTGATCGTCGTGGATAACGCCGACGTTGGGACGCCCACGAAGGCGATCTCTGGCAGCTCGGGTGGGCGGCAGTTGATCGAGCCGGCTGGCGGTGGTGAGGAAGCGCGCCGTGTGCGCCCAGGCGAGGGCGCGGCGGGCGGGTTTGTCGGCGTCCTGGGAGGCCGTCGGGAAGCGTGTTTGTCGTCGGCCATGGGTCAGATCCTGGCGGCCATTGTAAAATCTGCAGGTTTTGCGCAGCACGCACCCCGAACATGAAAGCTGCCGTCGCCCTGCTGTCCAGTCTGATGTCCGGCCTGCTGGCCGCCACCCTGGCCCTTCCGGCCGCAGCGGCGGAAGCCGCTGCCCGCCAAACCCGACCTGGCAAGGGTGAAGCCACCGCCAGCGGCGTGTGCGTCGCCTGCCACAGCTTCGATGGCTCGCGCGGTGCGCCGGCCAGCCGGTCTTCGACGGCCAGCCTACGAGTACCTCGCCGACGACCACCGAGTTCAAGTCCGGCAAGCGCGCCAACCCGGTGATGCAGGGCATGGCCGCCACGCTGGCGACCGATGCCGACGTCAAGAACGTCCGCTGCGCTACGCCAGAGCGCCAAGGCCGGCTTCGCCACCAACAAGGCCACCGTGGCGCAGGGCGAGAAGATCTGGCGCGGCGGCATCGCCGAGCGCAAGGTGCCGGCCTGCTCCGGCTGCCATGGCCCGTCGGGCGCCGGCATGCCCTCGCAGTACCCGCGCCTGGCCGGCCAGCACGCCTCCTACACCGAGGCGCAGCTGCTCGCCTTCCGCGACGGCACGCGCAGAACAACGCCCAGATGACGGGCGTGGCCGCCGAAGCATCAATCAGGCGGACATCAGGCCGTAGCCGGTCCGTCGCCGGCCCGCTGAAGGCGCGCTGCTCGCCTTTCGCGTGAACAGCCGGCCTCGCGCCGGCCTTTTGGCCTTGTAGCCATGCAGGGCTGCGTCGTATAGTGCTTCGACACCCCCTCGAAGCCCCGCCATGCCCTTTGTCCGGCGCACCGCCGACGGCCGCATCGAAGCCTGCATCGCTACGCGGTGGAGGGCGCCGAGTTCCTCGACGACGAGCATCCCGACGTGCAGGCCTTCGTGGGCAACGACGCGGCGACGCGCGAGGATTTCAGCCGGCTCGACGCCGACTTCGTGCGCGTGATCGAGGACGGGCGCGTCAAGCCGCCGTGCCGGCCGTCGTGACGCGGTGCGCGTAAGAACGCGCGTCGGCGGACGACTCCATCGCACAGCGCACCGGAACCGGCGGCAACCGCCCCGTTCCCACCGCGTGGGCCCGCCGGCCGGGCTGCAGCCACGGAGTCATCGCATGCATTTCCATCCCGATCGAGGTTTCAACCACCGCCAGGCGTCCGAGATCACGCCGCGCGCCGCCTACGAGGGCCGGCGCGACTGGCTGCGCCAGGTCTCTGCCGGCGCGCTCGGCGCCGGCCTGGCCGCGTGGGCGGCGCGCGATGCCCTGGCGCAGGTGGCCCGGCCGAACAAGCTGGCGCCGCTGCCCGCCGTGCGCAGCAGCGCCGCCGGCGCGTTGACGATGGAAAAGCCCACCGCCTACGCCGACGCCACCTCGTACAACAACTTCTACGAGTTCGGCACCGACAAGTCCGACCCGGCGGCCAACGCCGGCAAGTTCGTCACCCGGCCCTGGACCGTCGTCGTCGACGGCGAGGTGCGCAAGCCCAAGACCTACGACCTCGACGAACTGCTCAAGCTCAGCGCGCTGGAAGAGCGCATCTACCGGCTGCGCTGCGTCGAAGGCTGGTCGATGGTGATCCCGTGGATCGGTTATCCGCTGGCGGAGATCGTCAAGCGCGCCGAGCCCACCGGCAACGCCAAGTTCGTCGAATTCACGACGCTGGCGGACAAGAAGCAGATGCCCTTCGTCGGCTCGCGCGTGCTCGAATGGCCCTACGTCGAGGGGCTGCGCCTGGACGAGGCGATGCACCCGCTCGCGCTGCTGACCTTCGGCATGTACGGCGAGGTGCTGCCGAACCAGAACGGCGCGCCGGTGCGCATGGTGCTGCCGTGGAAATACGGCTTCAAGAGCGGCAAGTCGATCGTGCGCATCCGCTTCGTCGAGAAGGAGCCGCGCACCGCCTGGGTGAAGGCGGCGTCGCAGGAGTACGGCTTCTATTCGAACGTGAACCCGACCGTCGACCACCCGCGCTGGAGCCAGGCCACCGAACGCCGCATCGGCGAGGACGGCCTGTTCCAGAAGAAGCGGCCGACGCAGATGTTCAACGGCTACGAAGCGCAGGTCGGCTCGCTGTACGCGGGCATGGACCTGAAGAAGCTGTATTGAGCCGGCGCGACATGGACACCGTACTGAATGCCGGCCCGGCGCCGGCCCGCTCCGCCGTGCGCCGCAAGCCGCTGCTGCTGCACCCCGCCGCCAAGCCGCTGCTGTTCGTCGCCGGGCTGCTGCCGCTGGCCTGGCTGGTCTACGGCGCGTTCGCCAACACGCTCGGCGCCAACCCGGCCGAGACGCTGATCCGCTCGACCGGCGACTGGACGCTGCGCGCGCTCTGCCTGACGCTCGCGATCACCCCGCTGCGCCAGTGGACGAACCAGCCGGCGCTGGCGCGCTTTCGTCGCATGCTGGGGCTGTTCGCGTTCTTCTACGGCGTGGTGCACTTCCTCTGCTACGCCTGGCTCGACAAGGGCTTCTTGCTCGACGACATCCTGCGCGACATCGCCAAGCGGCCGTTCATCCTGGTCGGCAGCGCGGCGCTGCTGCTGATGTCGCCGCTGGCCGCCACCTCGTTCAACCGCGCGATCAAGGCGCTCGGCGCGGCGCGCTGGCAACTCCTGCACCGCGCCGTCTACGCGATCGTGCTGCTGGCGCTGCTGCACTTCTTCTGGATGCGCGCGGCCAAGAACAACTTCGGCGAGTGGAGCATCTACGCCGTCATCGTCGCGCTGCTGCTCGGCGGGCGGCTGTGGCGCGCCGTCGCGGCGCGGCGAGGCGCGGCCCGGGCGGCCCGGGCGGCCCGGGCGGCCTGAACACGACCGCGACGCGCGCCCTCCGGGCGCTCACCCCCCGGCCAGCGCGGCATCCGGCACGCTGACCCGGCCGCGCGCCAGCACCGGCGCCAGCGCCTCGCCAGTGGCGGTGCCGCGTTGCACCAGCGATTCGGGCGTGCCGCTGGCCACCACCCGGCCGCCGCCGGCGCCGCCCTCGGGGCCGAGGTCGATCACCCAGTCGGCCTCGGCCACCACGTCGAGGTCGTGCTCGATCACGATCACGCTGTGGCCGCCGTCGACCAGCCGGTGCAGCACGCGGATCAGCTTCTCGACGTCGGCCATGTGCAGGCCGACCGTCGGCTCGTCGAGCACGTACAGCGTGTGCGGCGCCTTGTTGCCGCGGCGCGTCACGTCGTCGCGCACCTTGGTCAGCTCGGTGACGAGCTTGATGCGCTGCGCCTCGCCGCCCGACAGCGTCGGTGACGGCTGGCCGAGCGTCAGGTAGCCGAGGCCGACGTCCTTCAGCAGTTGCAGCGGGTGGGCGATGGCCGGCATCGACGCGAAGAAGTCGACCGCCTCGTCGACCTCCATGCGCAGCACGTCGCCGATGGTGCGGCCGCGCCAGGTGACTGCCAGCGTCTCGGCGTTGAAGCGCTGGCCGTGGCAGCCGTCGCAGGGCAGCTTCACGTCGGGCAGGAAGCTCATCTCGATGGTGCGCAGGCCCTGCCCTTCGCACACCGGGCAGCGGCCCTCGCCGGTGTTGAACGAGAAGCGGTTGGCGGCGTAGCCGCGGGCGCGCGCCTCCAGCGTGTCGGCGAACAGCCGGCGGATCGTGTCCCAGAAGCCGATGTAGGTGGCCGGGCAGGAGCGCGGCGTCTTGCCGATCGGCGTCTGGTCGACCTCCAGCACGCGGTCGATCGCCTGCCAGCCGTCGATGCCGTCGATGCCCTTCCATGCCGGCCTGGCGTTGCGCGTGTTGATGAACAGCAGGTTGGCGAGCAGCACGTCGCGCGCCAGCGTCGACTTGCCCGAGCCGCTGACGCCCGTCACCGCCACCAGCCGGCGCAGCGGCACCGGCAGCGACAGCTTCTGCAGGTTGTGCAGCGTGGCGGCGTTCAGCGCCAGCGCCGAGTCGCCGGCCTGCACCGCGCGGCGCGGCCGCAGCGGGTGACGCAGCGGGTGTGCGAGCAGCCGGCCGGTGGTCGACGCCGGCTGCGCCGACAGGTCGGCCACGCTGCCCTGCGCCACCAGCGTGCCGCCGCGCTTGCCGGCACCGGGGCCGATGTCGATCAGATGATCGGCGCGGCGGATCGTGTCCTCGTCATGCTCCACCACGACCAGCGTGTTGCCCTTGCGGCCGAGCTGGTGCAGCGCGTCGAGCAGGATGCGGTTGTCGCGCGGATGCAGGCCGATGGTCGGCTCGTCGAGCACGTAGCACACGCCCTGCAGGTTGCTGCCGAGCTGCGCCGCGAGGCGGATGCGCTGCGCCTCGCCGCCGGACAGCGTGGGCGCCGCGCGGTCGAGCGTCAGGTAGCCGAGGCCGACCTCCTCGAGGAATTCGAGCCGGCTGCGGATCTCGGTCAGCACGTCGCGCGCGATCTCGGCGTCGCGCCCCTCGAGCGCCAGCGACTGCACCCAGCGCCGCGCTTCCGCCACCGGCCACTGCGCGATCCAGGCGATCGAATGCCCCTCGAAGGTCACCTGGCGCGACGCCGGGTTGAGCCGCGTGCCGCCGCAGTCCGGGCAGGGTTCGTCGACCACGCCCTCGACCTCCAGCTCCTCCGACGGGAAGCTCTGCTCGCGGCCCTGGTCGTCGCGCTCGCGCTGCGTGTCGTCGTAGGCCTTGCGCTGCTCGCGCGTCAGCGCCAGCCCGGTGCCGACGCAGGTGGTGCACCAGCCGTGCTTGCTGTTGTAGCTGAACATGCGCGGGTCCAGCTCGGCGTAGCTGGTGCCGCAGACCGGGCAGGCGCGCTTGGTCGAGAACACCTCTACGCGGCTGAGGCCCGCGGTGGATGCACCCGCGGCCATCGCCTCGCGCAGGCCGTCCAGCGGCGCCAGCAGGTGCATCACGCCCTTGCCGAGTTCGAGCGTGCGCGCGAGCAGCTCGCGCAGCTCCGCCTCGCCCTCGGGCCGCACGACCAGGTCGCCGACCGGCAGTTCGAGCGTGTGCTCCTTGAAGCGGTCCAGCCGCGGCCAGGGATCGACCGGCAGGAACTCGCCGTCGACGCGCAGGTGCGTGTGGCCGCGCGCCTTGGCCCATTTCGCCAGGTCGGTGTAGACACCCTTGCGGTTGACGACCAGCGGCGCCAGCAGGCCGACGTGCCGGCCGCGGTGCTGGCGCAGCAGTTGCGCGGCGATCGTCTCGGCGCTCTGCGGCCGCACCGGCGCGCCGTCCTTCACGCAATGCTGCAGGCCGAGCTTCACGTACAAGAGGCGCAGGAAGTGCCACACCTCGGTCGTCGTCGCGACCGTGCTCTTGCGCCCGCCGCGCGACAGCCGCTGCTCGATCGCCACCGTCGGCGGGATGCCGTAGACCGCGTCCACCTCCGGCCGGCCGGCCGGCTGCACGATGCTGCGCGCGTAGGCGTTCAGCGATTCGAGGTAGCGGCGCTGGCCCTCGTTGAACAGGATGTCGAAGGCGAGCGTGCTCTTGCCGGAACCGGACACACCGGTGATCACGCTGAAGCGCCCGCGCGGGATCGACACGTCGAGCGACTTCAGGTTGTGCTCGCGCGCGTTGACGATGCGGATCGAGTCGTCGGCCGCGGCACGCGCCTCGCGCGCACGGCGCAGCGCCGTCTGCAGCGCCACGCCCTCTTCCGCGCTGAGCACGCCGGCGCCGAGCGCGCGGTCGTAGTCGGCCAGCGCGCGGCCGGTGTGCGAGGCGGGGTGCAGCCGCGCGTCCTCCGGCGTGCCGGCGAAGACAAGTTCGCCGCCGGCGTCGCCGCCCTCGGGGCCGAGGTCGATCAGCCAGTCGGCGGCGCGGATCACGTCGAGGTTGTGCTCGATCACGATCAGCGAATGGCCGCCGTCGAGCAGCTTGCGGAAGGCGCGCATCAGCTTCGCGATGTCGTCGAAGTGCAGGCCGGTGGTCGGCTCGTCGAACATGAACAGCGTGCCGCGCCGCGCCACCGGCTGCCGGCTCGCCCCCGGGCCCTGCGCCGCCTCGGCCAGGAAGCCGGCCAGTTTGAGCCGCTGCGCCTCGCCGCCGGACAGCGTGGGCACCGGCTGGCCGAGCTTCACGTACTCCAGGCCGACGTCGACGATCGGCTGCAGCACGCGCAGCACCTCGCGGTCGTCGCGGAAGAGCTGCACCGCCTCGCTGACCGTCAGCTCCAGCGTGTCGGCCACGCTCAGCTCGCGGAACACGTCGCGGGGCAGCCGGCGCTCGATCTTCACGTCGAGGATCTCGGCGCGGTAGCGGCGGCCGTCGCAATCCGGGCAGCGCAGGTAGACGTCGGACAGGAACTGCATCTCGACGTGCTCGAAGCCCGAGCCGCCGCAGGTCGGGCAGCGCCCGTCGCCGGCGTTGAAGCTGAACATGCCGGCGCCGTAGCCGCGCTGCTGCGCCAGCGGCGCGGCGGCAAACAGCTTGCGGATCTCGTCGAAGGCGCCGACGTAGCTCGCCGGGTTGGAGCGCGCGGTCTTGCCGATCGGCGACTGGTCGACGAAGACCGCGTCCGACAGGCGCTCGGCGCCGAGCAGCCGGTCGTGCGCGCCGGGCGACTCGGTGGCCTTGCCGAAGTGCCGTGCCAGCGCGGGGTGGAGCACGTCCTGGATCAGCGTGCTCTTGCCGGAGCCCGAGACGCCGGTCACCGTCACCAGGTGCAGCAGCGGGAACTCGATCGACAGGTTGCGCAGGTTGTGCTCGCGCGCGCCCTCGACGATCAGCTTCGGCGTGGACTCGGACACCAGCCGCTTGATGCCCATGCCCACGTGCTTGCGCCCGCCCAGGTAGGCACCGGTCAGCGTGTCGGCGTGGCGCGCCTGCGCCGGCGTGCCGTCGAAGACGATCCGGCCGCCGCGCTCGCCCGGGCCCGGGCCCATGTCGATCAGGCGGTCGGCGGCGAGCATCACCGCCGGGTCGTGCTCGACGACGACCAGCGTGTTGCCCGCGTCGCGCAGCCGCATCATCGCCTCGACGATGCGGTTCATGTCGCGCGGGTGCAGGCCGATCGACGGCTCGTCGAG
>JBGAMJ010000215.1:0-6815 GCA_044223035.1 Piscinibacter sp. | reverse complement strand
GCGGTAGCTCACCGTGCCGCGCCGGCCGCCCGGCTGCTCCCAGTGGATCGCCGGCGCATCGGGCGTGTCGCGTGCCCAGCGGGCGCAGCAGGCCTCGCCGATGTTGAAGTACGCCGGCACATGCCAGCGGAACGACGCGTGCAGCGCCTCGTGGCGATCGGCGTCGCGCGCGGCCATCACGCCCCGCGGAAGCGCTCCAGCGCGTCGCCGGTGAGGCGGCAGATGCGCCAGTCGGGCATCACCGTGGCGCCGAGCTTCTCGTAGAACGCGATGGCGTTGGCGTTCCAGTCGAGCACGCTCCATTCGAACCGGCCGCAGCCGCGCTCCACCGCCAGCCGGCCGAGGCGCGAGATCAGCGCGCGGCCGATGCCGAACGAGCGCAGCGCCGGCTGCACGTACAAATCCTCCAGGTACAGGCCGGGCTGGCCCAGGAAGGTGGAGAAGTTGGTGAAGAACAGCGCGAACGCGACGACCCGCGGCGCATCGCCGCCGGGCGGCACCGCCTCGGCGACGAAGGCCTCGGCCACCGGGCGCTCGCCGAACAGGTGCGGCGCCAGCGATTCGGGCGTCACCCGCATCAGGTGCGACAGCTTCTCGAACTCCGCCAGCTCGCCGATCAGGCCGACGATCGCCGCCGCGTCGCGCGGCTCGGCCGGGCGCAGCGTGAAGGCGGGTTCGCGGGTGGCGGTGGATGCGGCGGCGGAGGTGTCGTTGCTCGCGGGTTCACGGCGGTGGTCGGCGGTCATGGCGCCGATTCTGGCAGTGCGCGGTAAATTCGCCGCCCATGACAGACCCTGGCGCCGCCCCGCCCGACCGCCCCGCCTACGCGCCGCTGCGGCCGGCGCAGCCGCGCTTCGTCGCGGTGCGCGGGCTCGACTACCGCGTGCAGACCTGGGGCGACCCGGCCGCCGCCGCCGGCGGTGCCGAGCCGCCGCTGCTGGTGATGCTGCACGGCTGGATGGACGTCGGCGCGTCGTTCCAGTTCGTCGTGGACGCGCTGTCGGCGCTGGACGCCACGCCGCGCCGCATCGTCGCGCCCGACTGGCGCGGCTTCGGCCGCAGCTCGCCGACGCCGGCCGACAGCTACTGGTTCCCCGACTACCTGGGCGACCTCGACGCGCTGCTCGACGTGCTGCAACCCGACCGGCCGGTGGACCTGGTCGGCCACAGCATGGGCGGCAACGTCGCGTCGATGTACGCCGGCGTGCGGCCCGGCCGGGTGCGCCGGCTGGTCAACCTCGAAGGCTACGGCCTGCCCGACGCCGACCCCGACAGCGCGCCGACACGCTATGCGCAGTGGCTGGACGAACTGAAGCAGACGCTGCCGCTGCGCAGCTACGACGGTCCGGCCCATGTGGCCGCCCGGCTGCGCAAGACCAACCCGCTGCTGGCGCCCGAGCGCGCCGACTGGCTGGCGCGCCAATGGGCCGAGCCGCGCGAGGACGGCCAGTGGCACGTGCTCGGCGACCCGGCGCACCAGCGCGTCAACCCGGTGCTGTACCGGCGCGCCGAGCTGATCGCCTGCTGGCGGCGCATCGCCGCGCCGACGCTGTGGATCGAGGGCGACCAGGGCGGGCTGCCGCGCGTCTGGGGCCGGCGCTACCCGCGCGAGGATTTCGAGGAACGGCTGGCGGTGATCCCCAACCTGCGGCGCGAGGTGCTCGCCGGCGCCGGCCACATGCTGCACCACGACCAGCCGGAGGCGCTGGCGCGGCTGCTGGCGGACTTCCTGGCCTGATCCCCGTCGGGGGGGTCGGACCCTGTGGCCCGTGCAAAAATCGAGGTTTGCACCGAAGGAACCGCCATGGACGTCGAACACATCAATGCGATCGGCAACAAGCTCGCCGACCTGACCCAGCGGACCGAAGCCTTACGGGGGTATCTTTGACTACGACCGCAAAGCGCTGCGGCTGAACGAGGTCAACGCCGCCCTCGAGAACCCCAAGGTCTGGGACGAGCCCAAGCGGGCGCAGGAACTCGGCCGCGAGAAGCGCACGCTCGACACCGTGGTCGCCACGATCGACCACCTGACGAGCCACCTGGCCGACAACACCGAGCTGTACGAGATGTCGAAGGCCGACGACGACGCCGACAGCCTGGCGGCGATCGAGACCGACGCCGACAAGCTCGAAGCGACCGTCGCCGACCTCGAATTCCGCCGGATGTTCAACAACCCGGCCGACCCGAGCAACTGCTTCATCGACATCCAGGCCGGCGCCGGCGGCACCGAGGCCTGCGACTGGGCGGCGATGCTGCTGCGCCAGTACCTGAAGTACTGCGAGCGCAAGGGCTTCAAGACCGAGGTGATGGAAGAGACCGAGGGCGACGTGGCCGGCATCCGCTCGGCGACGATCAAGGTCGAGGGCGACTACGCGTTCGGCCTGCTGCGCACCGAGACCGGCGTGCACCGGCTGGTGCGCAAGAGCCCGTTCGACTCCGCCGGCGGCCGCCACACCAGCTTCGCGAGCCTGTTCGTCTACCCCGAGGTCGACGACTCGGTGGAGATCGAGATCAACCCGGCGGACGTGCGCACCGACACCTTCCGCGCCTCCGGCGCAGGCGGCCAGCACATCAACAAGACCGACTCGGCGGTGCGCCTCACGCACATCCCGACCGGCATCGTGGTGCAGTGCCAGAACGACCGGTCGCAGCACCGCAACCGCGACGAGGCATGGCAGATGCTTCGCTCCCGCCTGTACGAACACGAGATGCGCAGACGCATGGCCGAACAGCAGAAGCTCGAAGACAGCAAGACCGACGTGGGCTGGGGCCACCAGATCCGCAGCTACGTGCTCGACCAGAGCCGCATCAAGGACCTGCGCACCAACGTGGAAATCAGCAACACCCAGAAGGTGCTCGACGGCGATCTCGATCCGTTCATCGAAGCCAGCCTGAAGCAGGGGGTCTGATGGCGGTCCGCGCACTCCTGTTCGACCTCGACGGCACGCTGATCGACAGCATGCCGCACCACCACAACGCCTGGATCGAGTGGCACCGGCGGCATGCCTTCCCGATGGACGAGCCGCGCTTCTTCGCCGAGACGGCCGGCCGCACCAATGCCGAGATCCTGGCCGACATGCTGCCCGACCTGTCGCACGACGAGCGGCATGACCTGGCGGAGGAGAAGGAAGCGATCTACCGCGAGCTGGCGACGCCCGGGCTGTCGCTGATCGCCGGCGCCGCCGACCTGCAGGCCGAGGCGCGCCGGCAACGCCTGAAGCTCGCGGTGTGCACCGCCTCCGGGCTGAAGAACATGGCGCTGGCGTTCGAGCGCTTCGGCATCGGCGGCTGGGTCGACACCGTCACCAGCCCGGCCGACGGGCTGCGCGGCAAGCCGCATCCGGACATCTTCGCCGAGGCCGCGCGCCGCCTCAGCGTCGACCCGGCCGACTGCATCGTGTTCGAAGACGCCCCGCTGGGCATCGAGGCCGCGCGCCGCGCCGGCATGCCCGCGGTGGCGCTGACCACGACGCTGCCGCAGGAGGCCTTCGCCCACCTGCCGAACGTGCTCGCCGTGGTGCCCGACCTGACCCACATCGACCTGCTCGCCCTGATCCACGGAGCCCACCATGCGTGAAGGTACATCGGCGGCGATCCGCCGCGAGGACTACACCGCGCCGCCGTTCTGGGTGCGCTCGATCGACCTGAGCTTCGACCTGGACCCGGTGAAGACGATGGTCGTCAACCGGATGCAGATGGAGCGCAACCCCGACGTGCCGCCGCAGCCGCTGAAGCTGCACGGCGAGGGGCTGAACCTGACGCGTGTGCTGGTGAACGGCGAATCGGTGTCGTTCCGCCACGAGGCCGACCTGCTGGTGATCGACTCGCTGCAGGGCGTGCCGCCGGGGCTGTTCACGCTCGAGGTGCGCAACACCTGCTGCCCCGAGAAGAACACCCAGCTCAGCGGGCTGTACACCTCGGGCGGTGGTTTCTTCACGCAATGCGAGGCCGAGGGCTTCCGCCGCATCACCTACGGGCTGGACCGGCCCGACGTGATGGCCGTCTACACGGTGACGCTGCGCGCGAACAAGAAGGCCTTCCCGGTGCTGCTGTCCAACGGCAACCTGCTGGAGCACGGCGACCTGGACCACGGCCGCCACTTCGCGAAGTGGCACGACCCCTTCCCCAAGCCGAGCTACCTGTTCGCGCTGGTGGCCGCCAACCTGGTGGCGCGCGAGCAGCACATCCGCACCCGTTCCGGCCGCGACCACCTGCTGCAGGTGTACGTGCGCCGCGGCGACCTCGACAAGACCGAGCACGCGATGAACTCGCTGATCGCCAGCGTGGTCTGGGACGAGGCGCGCTTCGGCCTGGCACTCGACCTGGAGCGCTTCATGATCGTCGCCGTCGGCGACTACAACATGGGCGCGATGGAGAACAAGGGCCTGAACATCTTCAACACGAAGTTCGTCCTGGCCACGCCCGCCACCGCCACCGATGCCGACTACCTGGCGATCGAATCGGTGGTCGGCCACGAGTACTTCCACAACTGGACCGGCAACCGCATCACCTGCCGAGACTGGTTCCAGCTGAGCCTGAAGGAAGGCCTGACGGTCTTCCGCGACCAGGAATTCAGCATGGACATGGCCGGCCGGGTGCGCCCGGAAGACGGCCCCTACTCGCCCACGGCCAGCGCCCGCGCGGTCAAGCGCATCGAGGACGTGCGCCAGCTGCGCCAGCTCCAGTTCCCGGAGGACGCCGGCCCGATGGCGCACCCGGTGCGGCCGGACCGCTACGTCGAGATCAACAACTTCTACACCGCCACCGTCTACGAGAAGGGCGCCGAGGTGGTGCGCATGATGCAGACGCTGGTCGGCCGCGCCGGCTTCGAGCGCGGCATCACGCTGTACTTCGAGCGGCACGACGGCCAGGCCGTGACCTGTGACGACTTCGCCCAGGCCATCGCCGACGCCAACCCCGGCAGCGAGCTGGCCCGCCTGCTGCCGCAGTTCAAGCGCTGGTACAGCCAGGCCGGGACGCCGCGCCTGCGCGCGCAGGGGCAGTACGACGCGGCGGCGCGCCGCTACACGCTGACGCTCGAGCAATCCGGCCGCGTGGTGGCGCACGGCAGCGAGCCGCAGCCGTGGGTGATCCCGGTCGCGATGGGCCTGATCGGCGCCGACGGCACGCCGCTGCCGCTGCGCCTGGACGGCGAGGCACCGGCCGACGGCCCCGCGCCGACCGACCGCGTGCTGGTGCTCGACGAGGCGCGCAGCAGCTTCCATTTCGTCGATGTCGACGCGGCGCCGGTGCCCTCGCTGCTGCGCGGCTTCTCGGCGCCGGTGGTGCTGGAGATCGACGGCCTGGACGACGCGGCGCTGCTGGTGCAACTGCAGCACGACACCGACCCGTTCAACCGCTGGGAGGCCGGCCAGCGCCTCGCGCTGCAGCGCCTGCTGGCGGCGATCGCGGGCGACGAACCGGGCGCGATGCGCCTGGACGCCCCCTTCATCGAGGCGATGCGGGGCGTGCTGCGCCATCCGCAGCTCGACCCGTCGTTCAAGGAGCTGACGCTGATACCGCCGAGCGAGGCCTACGTCGCCGAGCAGCTCGCGGTGGTCGACCCGCAGCGCATCCACGCCGCGCGCGAGGCGATGAAGCTGCAGCTCGCGCAGGCGCTGCGCGACGACTGGGCCTGGGCCTGGGAGGCGCACCAGGTGGGCGGCGGCTACAGCACCGACCCGGTCTCGGTGGCGCGGCGCGCGCTCGCCAACCTGGCGCTGGCGATGCTGTGCCTGGACGCCGTCGCGCGCGGCGACGCGGTGTGGCCCGGCCGCGCCTACCAGCGCTTCAAGGACGCCGCCCACATGACCGACCGCCAGGGCGCGCTGACCGCCCTGCTCGGCTCGCATTCGGAGCTGGCCGAGCCGGCGCTCGCGCGCTTCCACGCGCTGTTCAAGGACGAGGCGCTGGTGATCGACAAGTGGTTCTCGCTGCAGGCCACCGCGCCGGAGCGCGATGGCCGGGTGTTCGCCCGCGCCAAGGCGCTGCTCGCGCACCCGGATTTCAGCCTGCGCAACCCGAACCGGGCGCGCAGCCTGATCGGCGCGCTGTGCCTCAACAACCCGGCCGCCTTCCACCGCACGGACGCCGCCGGCTACACCTTCTGGGCCGACCGCGTGCTCGAGCTCGACGCCGTCAACCCGCAGCTCGCCGCCCGCATCGCGCGCGTCAGCGACCGCTGGGACCGGCTCGCCGAACCGTACCGGGGCGCTGCCCGCCAGGCGATCCTGCGCGTGGCCGCCAAGCCCGACCTTTCCACCGACGTGCGCGAGATCGTCGAACGCGCCCTGGAGACCTGAATGGCCAAGCGGATCAGCCTGACCCAGTACCTCGTCGAACAGCAGCGCCGCCACGGCACCATCCCGGGCCAGTTGCGGCTGCTGCTGGAAGTGGTGGCGCGCGCCTGCAAGTCCATCGCGCTGTCGGTCAACAAGGGCGCGCTGGGCGACGTGCTGGGCACCGCCACCAGCGAGAACGTGCAGGGCGAGGTGCAGAAGAAGCTCGACATCATCGCCAACGAGGTGCTGATCGAGGCCAACGAATGGGGCGGCGCGCTGGCGGCAATGGCCAGCGAGGAGATGGACTCGATCCACGCCGTGCCCAACCGCTACCCGCAGGGCGAGTACCTGCTGCTGTTCGACCCGCTCGACGGCTCGAGCAACATCGACGTCAACGTCAGCATCGGCACGATCTTCTCGGTGCTGCGCAAGGTGGGCCACACGCGCGGCGTCAGCGAGGAGGACTTCCTGCAGCCCGGGCGCGCCCAGGCGGCGGCCGGCTACTGCGTCTACGGCCCGCAGACCACGCTGGTG
>JBGAMJ010000027.1:0-53108 GCA_044223035.1 Piscinibacter sp. | reverse complement strand
CCTTGCCGCCACCGCGGCCACGACCTTCCAGAACCGGACCGGGTAGCGGATCGCCGGGTAGGCGTCCCAGCTCGGGTCGTCGTCGGCGAGGATGGGCCCGGTGATGACCTGCGCGCGGAACGCGTCGTCCTCCACCGATTGCTCCAGCACGTACTGTTCGATGCCCTGCCAGAGCTGCTTGCCCTGGTTGAACAGCTCGTGCTGCGGCGTGCAGTTGGTCCAGTGGCAGGTGTCCGCGGCCGAGGCGAGCGCCTGCGTCCGCGTGCGGCCGTATTCCAGGTCCTCGCGCCGGGTGAGGTGGCCGCGGTCGAAGCGGTTCCTGCGGTAGTAGAAGCTGCCGAGTTGCGCCGCGGCCGGTATCCGCGGGTCCGTCCGCCACACGTCCGGCGGCCGCGACAGTGCGTAGCGGCCGGCGAAATCGACATTGGCCGCGCTGTAGAGGGCGAGCCGGCGCTTCTCGTGCATCACCACGCTGTAGTGGTGGTAGTGCAGCACGTGGCGGTTGCCGGCCGTCGGCTTGCGCAGCGACGCCGCGCTTGCCGCCAGCGCCGGGCTCAGCGCCGGAAAATGCACCCGCAGCGCGCCGCCGCCGAGGAAGTCCGGGTCGAATCCGCGCCGGCTGGCGTAGTCGGCGCGAAAGGGCACGCCGGGCGCCGGCGGGCGCGCTTTCTCGTTGCCGGCACCGGCGCCGGGGAACGCGCGGCTGGCGGCGCCGCCGGCGCTGGAGACGACGCGCACGCCGCCGTCGTCCGCGAAGGCGAGGGTCAGCGTCACGAGGCGTTCGGTGTTCGGGCCGGGGACAGACGACATGGCAGGCTCCGACGATCGACCAGCGGTGGACCCCGGGGCGGAACGGCGCGCGCAGCGCTGGGGGTGTTCCTCGTGGGGCCAATGACAGTGTGCGCGCGTTCTCGGTGCGCACGCACCGCCGCGGCCGTCAATCGCCCGCCAGGTACGGCCGCGCCGAAACGTTCTCGGCGCAGAACAGGCGGAACTCGGTCGGGCCGGCGACGGGGGCGTCGTCGAGCCAGCCGCAGGCGTGCAGCAACTGCTGCATGCACGACAGCACCTGGCCGTCCGGGTCCTGGTCGATTACCAGGTCCATCGTGCCGCGCGCCAGCGCGTCGCGGTGGTCGTCGGAGAGTTCGTGGCCGACCCAGGTGACGTCGCCCTGGCGGCCGGCGCGTTCCAGCGCGGCGGCGATGCCGGCCGAACCGGCGCCGCTGTGGTACAGGCCGACCAGCCGCTCGCCGTGCTCGCGCAGTGCGTCGCGCACGGCGGCGTAGGCGCGGTCGGGGTCGTCGAAGCATTCGACCACCGGGCCGCAGTCCAGCCCGGCGCCGCGGGCGGCGATCGCGTCGCGGCAGCCGGTCGTGCGGTCGACGTGCGCGCGGTAGGCGAGCGAGTGGCTGAGCACCAGCACCTGCCCGGGGCGGCGCGCCAGGCGGGCGATGAAGTGGCCGGCGGTGCGGCCGGCGCGCAGGTTGTCGATGCCGGCGTAGCGGTGCGGCGGCAGGTCGCCGATGTCGCTCATCAGCGTCACCACCGGCAGCCCGCCGGCGATCACGCGGCGCAGCGCCTCGCGCACCGGCGCGGTGTCGTGGATCGCCACCGCGAGGCCCTCGCGCCGCTGCGGCGGCTCGAGGATCGTGCGCGCGATGCGCTCGTCGTCGCCCTCCGGCAGCCGGTGGCGGTGCACGACGATGCGGCGGTCGAGCAACGCCAGCGAGCGCTCCAGTGCCCCTTCGAGGCGGCGGAAGAACGGCGTCGGGCTGCGGGCGAGGATGACGTCCAGCCGCGTCAGGCCGTGGCGCAGGTCTGGCAGCGCGCGCGGCACGCCGAGCTGCTTGGCCGCGGCGACCACGCGCGCCCGCGTCTGCGGTGCGACGCTGCCGCGCTCGTTGAGCACGCGGTTGACGGTGGCGGTGCTGACCTGCGCCGCCGCCGCGATCTCGACGAAGCGTGCGCTGCGCTTGCGGCGCGGCGGCGCGCTGGGTGGGTCGGCGGGCGGGTCGCGGGGCGGGGCGGTCATGTCGGCGGTCGCGCGGGCGGGGGGAGCCGCCGCACTCTACGCGCCGCCGGAACTGCACGGCCGACGGACTGAATCGGCCGCGATCGGCGGCCGGAACCGGTCCGCGCCCGAGCCCGAGCCGTCGTACTCCCGGCCCCGGCCCCGGCCCGCGCCGTCAGGCCGCCAGCGGCACCGGCCCGACCGCGTCCTGCAGGTAGGCCATGCTCGCGGCCAGCCGCGCCTCGATGTCGGTGGCCGCGGCGATGTCTTCGGCGAAAGGCTCGAACGATGCGTAGCCGGTGTAGCCGGCGGCGAGCAGCCGGCGCAGCTGCGCGACGTTGCCGAGCCGGTCGGCCGAGCCGACCAGCACGCGGTGACCGTCGCGCATCTGCGAGGCGTCCAGCGCCTTGTCCTCGACACCGGAGATGTGGATCAGCCCGGTCCATTCGGGGAAGAAGCGGTCTTCGCCGGCGAGGTGGTGGTGGAAGGTGTCGTGCACCAGCCGGAAGGTGTCGCCGGCGCCGACCTCCTCGAACGCGCGCACCGCCTGCGACTTGCGGCGCACCGCGCATTCCTCGAAGCCCAGCGGCTCGACCAGCCCGGTCAGCCCGGCGGCGTCGAGCAGCGGCTTCAGGCGGCGCAGCGCGTTCACCAGGTCGGCATGGCGCTCGTCGGGCGTGCGCGCGTCCTGCCGGCTGTTGGTCGGGCACAGCACCAGCGCCTGCGTGCCGGAGTCGACGGCGTAGCGGATCAGCGCCTTCGCCTCCGCCTCGCGGGCGTCGTCGAAGCGGTCGAAGCGCTGCAGCGCGTTGATCGAGCGCACCACCAGGCCCTGGGCGCGGGCCGCGGCGGCGATGGCGGACGCCGGCGTGCCGTCGTTCAGCTCGACGCCGTTCAGGTCGTTGCGGATCTCGATCGCGTCGACCCCGAGGCGCCGCGTCATCGCGGCGAATTCGGCGAACGGGAGGCGCGGGGCGCTGATGCGGTTGATCGCGAAGCGGATCGTCCGGGTCATGGGAAAGTCTCCTGGGCAGGTTCGGCGGGGTGGCGGATCGGACTCTAGGCAGGCCGGCCGGCTTCCGCAGCATCGCGTTTGACCATTTATGGTCACGGTTCGCTGAACGATACGAATTTCGGTGAACTGAAGCAATCGGAAAAAACTTTCCAATTCTGCTGCGACTCGATATAGTGCAGCGCAGACCTGCCGACGCCCGCCGCCGGCCGCACGACGAACCCGTTTCGGGGTGGCCTTCGTCGTGCGGCGCCGCCGAGCGGCCGGCGCGGCAGGTGCACCGTCCGTCGCGCGCTGGCCGTACAGCGCAGCCCTCGGCCCCCGATCAATTCCGCCCGCACACCCCTGGAGACCCCATGAAACACGTTGCCCTGTTCGGCGCCGGCCGCATCGGCCGCATCCACGCGTCCAACCTCGCTGCGCTGCCCGGCGTCAAGCTCGTCTACGTCAGCGACCCGGTGCCCGGCCCGGCCGCCGAGCTGGCGCAGAAGTACGGCGCCCAGGTCGCGACGATCGACGACGTGTTCGCCGACAAGCGCATCGACGCGGTGGCGATCTGCTCGTCCACCGACACCCACAGCAACCTGATCCTGCGCGCCGCCCAGGCCGGCAAGCACATCTTCTGCGAGAAGCCGGTCGACCTCTCGGTGCCGCGCGCCGAGGCCTGTGCCGAGGCGGTGAAGGCGGCCGGCGTGGCCTGCATGATCGGCTTCCAGCGCCGCTTCGACCCGACCTTCAACGAGGCCAGCGAGCGCCTGGCGCGCGGCGAGATCGGCAATCCGGAGATGCTGATCGTCACCAGCCGCGACCCCGGCGCGCCGCCGGCCGACTACATCAAGGGCTCGGGCGGCATCTTCCGCGACATGCTGATCCACGACCTCGACGTGTTCCGCTGGATCCTGTGCCGCGACGGCGACGAGGCCGCGTGGCTGTCGGCCACCGGCTCGGTGCTGACCGACCCGGCGATCGCCGCGCTGGGCGACTACGACAGCACCGCGGTGACGATTCGCACCCGCCAGGGCCGGCTGTGCCAGATCAACACCACGCGCCGGGCCGCCTACGGCTACGACCAGCGCTTCGAGGTGCTGGGCTCGCTCGGCCTGCTGCAATGCGGCAACCACACGCCGACCGAGGTGCGCCAGTGGGACGCCCAGGGCATCCGCGCCGACAAGCCGGAGAACTTCTTCCTGCAGCGCTACGCCGCCGCGTACCGCCTGGAGATCACGCACTTCTTCGAGAGCCTGCAATCGGGCCAGCCCTTCCGCACCACGGTGGCCGACGGCGTGGCGGCGCAGAAGCTGGCCGACGCGGCGACCGAGAGCGCGAAGAGCGGCCAGCCGATCGTGTTCTGAGGGCCGTCGAGGCCGCCCGCTCAGGGCTTGCCGGCGGAGGTGTCGCCCTTCGCCGGCACGCCGGTCGGCCGGTACGGCAGTTCGAGGCGGTAGGCCAGCGCGATGAACAGCCCCTGCGCCAGGCCCATCGTGCTGGTCAGCGAGCGGAAGCCGAAGGTCGAGTTGTCCTGCACCACCAGCACCGCCTGCGCGTCGCGCGCGATCGGGCTCATGCGGCTGTCGGTGATCGCGATCAGCCTGGCGCCGCGCTGCACCGCCGCCTGTGCGGTCTCCACCGTCTCGGCGGCATAGGGCGCGAACGAGATGCCGATCAGCACGTCGCCCTCGCGCACCGAGCGCATCTGCCCCTGGTGCATGTTGCCCAGCGCCGAGACCAGGCCGATGCGCTTGTCGGTGTGCTGCAGCGCGTAGTCGAGGTACACCGCGATCGGGAACGAGCGCCGCGAACCGGCGATCCAGATCGCGTCCGCCGCGGCCAGCAGGTCCACCGCCAGCCCGAAGGCGGCATCGTCCAGGCCGTTCTGCAGTTCCTGCATGCCGGCGATGCTGCCGGCGAGGAATTCGTGCGCGATCTCCAGGCTCGACAGGCTGCCGGCGCCCGAGTCGATGACCTCGCGGATGCGCGTCCGGTAGTTGCGGCTGGGCGCGATCTGGCGCGACAACCCGTCGCGGAAGATGCGCTGCAGTTCGCTGTAGCCGGTGAAGCCGAAGTGCTTCGCGAAGCGCACCACCGCCGACGGCTGCACCTGGCATTGCGCCGCCACCTCCTGGATGCCTTCGAGCCCGAGGTGGTCGCGGTGCTGCTCGACATGCCGGGCGATCAACTTGAGCTGCCGGCTCAGGCCCTCGTATTCGTCGGAGATCCGCTGCAGCAGCTCGTCGACGCTCGGCTTGGTTGCGGGTGTGTCCATGGGCGTGCCCGGTCTGGAAACGGATTTTCATTGTAACGAGCCGGGTCCGTCTCGGAAATGTGATTCAAGTTCCAAGAGAAACAGAAATTCCTTTGCATTCGACGTGGCCGCTTCCTAGAATCGAGCCACTCGCCCGCAGTCCCCACCGGAGAACCCCATGAACAGCTCCCGCCCGATGGTCATCGTCGGTGCCGGCCACGTCGGCGGCCGTGCGGCGCAGGCGCTGCGCGAGGCCGGCTGGGCAGGCGGCATCGTGATGATCGGCGCCGAGCCGCACCTGCCGTACGAACGCCCGCCGCTGTCGAAGGCACTGCTGACCGGCGAGCGCAACGCGGCCGACTGCGCGCTGCGCCCGCGCGAGGCCTGGCAGGTCGACGGCGTCGAGCACCTGGTCGCGCGCGTGGACGCGATCGACCCCGCGGCGCACGAAGTGCGGCTGGCCGACGGCCGCCGCATCGCCTGCGAATCGCTGCTGCTCGCCACCGGCGGCCACCTGCGCCGGCTGAGCCTGCCCGGCGCCGACCACCCGGCCGTGCTCGGCCTGCGCACGCTGGACGACGCGGCCGCGCTGGCGCCGCGGCTGCAGCCGGGCGCCGCGATCGTCATCGTCGGCGGCGGCGTCATCGGGCTGGAGGTGGCGGCCTCGGCGCGGGCGCGCGGCTGCCAGGTCAGCGTGGTCGAAGGTGCGCCGCGGCTGCTCGGGCGCGCGGTGCCCGAATCGGTGGCGGCGCGGGTGCTGGCGCTGCACCGCGCGAACGGTGTCGACGTGCGCGTCGGCATCGCGCCCGAGGCCTTCGAGCCGCAGGCGGACGGGCGGCTGGTCGTGCGGCTGGCCGGCGGCGAAGGGCTCGTGGCCGACGCGGTGGTGGTCGGCATCGGCATCGAACCGGCCACCGAACTGGCGCGCGCCGCCGGGCTGGTCGTCGAGCGCGGCGTGCGCGTCGATGCCGAACTGGCGACCAGCGCGCCGGGCATCTTCGCGGCCGGCGACGTGGCTGAATTCCCGAGCCGCGTGTCCGGCCGGCCGATCCGCCAGGAGACCTGGCACAACGCCGAGACGCAGGCGCGCATCGCTGCCCGCAACATGCTCGGCGGACACGAGGCCTATCGCGAACTGCCGTGGTTCTGGTCCGACCAGTACGACCACCAGTTGCAGGTCGCCGGCGAGCCGGCACTGGGTGCCTCGGTCGCCACGCGGCAGCTGGGCGACGGCGCCGAGATCCATTTCCACCTCGACGCTGCCGGCGTGCCGGTGGGTGCCAGCGGCTTCGGCCCGGTGAGCGTCGTCGCGAAGGAGCTGAAGCTGGCGCGGATGCTGGTCGACCGTGGCGCGGCGGTACCGGCGGCCCAGTTGGCCGACGCGGGTGTCAAGCTGAAAGCGCTGCTGCGCTGAGGCACCGGCTCGGCCGGTACCCCGCCTGGCGGCCCGATGTCGACCGCGGTCGATGACAAGGTCGCCACCGCGCTTGCCACCGCCGTTGTCGCCGCCCGGCGCGGCCGACACCACGATCACCAACGCGACCACCGCCGCGGCCGCCACCACCCCTTGCGGAGCCCCCGATGACCCTGGACACCCTGCCGATCGGCATCAACATCGACGGCGTGCTCGACCACGACGGCCTGCCCGACCCGACGCCGGACGAGCGCTTCGCGCGTGTGGCGGCCAGCGGCGTGTTCGACTTCATCGAGAAGAACCTCGTCGTCGGCGAGAAACTCGACGCCTACGAGGAGCGCGTGGCGCGCCACGGCGTGCCGATCGGCGTGCTCGGCGGCATCTTCTGCGCCGGCCGCGACGAGGCGCGTGCGCGTTACGGCGCCGCCTGGGCCGGGCGCCTCGGCGCCCGTCTCTACAACTGCCAGCTCTTCGCCCGCCATGCCGACGGCCATGCGCTCGACGACCGCGAAGTCGCCGACTTCTACCTGCGGCTGCTCGACTGGGGCAGCGCGGCCGGCGTGCTGCCCAGCCTGGAAGTGCACGTCGACATGTGGAACGAGGACCCGCGGCGCGTCGAGCGCGTCGCCGACCTGCTGGCGGCCGGCCACGTGCGCCTGCGCATCACGCTGGACCTGGCGCACCTGCTGTACCGCGTCGGCAACGCCGACGAACTGCGCGTGGCGGGCATCGCCGACGCGGTCGACGCCGGCGAGCTGGTGATCGACCCCGATGCGCCCGGCACCGTGCACGCGCTGTGGCTGCGTGAAGGCTGGGTGGTGCACGGCCATGCGCGCAGCGTGGCGCTGGGGGGGCCGGTGAACGCCTGGGCGCGTCGCGGCGACGGCCGGCCGGGCCGGGCGATCCAGTACCCGTTCGTCGAGCCGCCGGCGGGAGCCTTCCACGCCGACTGGGACGCGGCGCGGCTCGAACCGTGGAAGCGGGCGACGCGCGCCCAGCTTGCCTGGGCCCGCTCGCAGCCGCCGGCCGAACGCGCGATGCGGCAGTTCGCCTGCGAGTTCCTGCCGTTCGCCGACTGCGGCGGCGGCTCGCGCTATTCGGTCTGGGACAACAACGTGGCGTGCGCCGCGTGGCTGCGGGAGCAGTGGGCGGCGCTCGGCGAGGTCACGACGGGCGGCTGAGCCGCGCCACGTCGGGGCGCTCGCCGTCGTCGCGGGATTCCTCGGACGGGGAGGGCGGTTCGTCCGCGGACTTGCCCGTGACATCGCCGGGTCCGCCATCCGGGCCCGCGCCCGAACCCGCGATCGCGACCGGGCCCGCGGTGACGGCGGCCCCTGGCGCTGTCGGCGTGGCTGGGGTTGCCGGCGCTGCCGGGGTGGCCGCCCCGGCATCCTCCGTCACCGGCCCGAATCCCCAGCCGGCGCAGCACAGGCAGGTGTATTCGCCGGTCACAGGAAGCCGACCGAGAACCAGGGCACGAACACCAGCAGCAGCAGCGCGACGAACAGCGCGGTCATGTGCGGCCAGACGCGCGGCATCGCCACGTCCGGCGACACGCGGCCGATCGCGCAGGCGGCATAGAAGCCGACGCCGAAGGGCGGCGCGAACAGCCCCAGGCCCATCGCGAAGATCACCACCATCGCGTAGTGCACCTCGTTCACGCCGACCAGCCGGGCGATCGGGAACAGCAGCGGCCCGAACAGCACGATCGCCGGGATCCCTTCCAGCAGGCTGCCGAGCACCACGAAGGCGAGTGCCGACACCAGCAGGAAGCCCATCTTGCCGCCCGGCACCGCGGTCATGATCTTGACCAGGTCCTGCGCGAAGCCGGATTGCGTCAGCGCCCAGGCCATCGCGGTGGCGCAGCCGACGATCAGCAGGATCGCGCCGGAGAGCGACGCGGTGTCGAGCAGCATCGGGTAGATGCGCCGCCAGTCGAACTGGCGGTAGATGAACAGGCCGGCCAGCAGCGTGTAGAAGATGCCGATGGTGGACACCTCGGTCGCGGTCGCCACGCCTTCGACGACCGCGGTGCGGATGATCACCGGCAGCGCCAGCGCCGGCAGCGCGACGAGCAGCAGCCGGCCGATCTCGCCGCGGCTCGCGCGCTTGACGCCGGTCATGTCTTCCCGGCGCGTCTGGAACCAGACCACCGCGCCCATCAGCACCAGGCCGACCACCGCCGGGATCAGGCCGCCGACGAACAGCGCGGTGATCGACACGCCGGTCACCGAACCCACGGTGATCAGCACGATGCTCGGCGGGATGGTCTCCGACATCGCGCCGGAGGCGGACAGCAGGCCGATCAGGTCG
This sequence comes from Piscinibacter sp., assembly GCA_044223035.1. GTDB lineage: Bacteria > Pseudomonadota > Gammaproteobacteria > Burkholderiales > Burkholderiaceae_C > JBGAMJ01. The sequence goes on along the minus strand of JBGAMJ010000027.1, from coordinate 44,116 downwards.
CCGTCCTTGCTGCCGCGCTTCTTCATCTCGGGGAACAGCGCCGGCGCCACCGCGGCCATGTCGGCGGCCTTGGCGCCGGAGATGCCCGACACGATGTACATCGCGCCCAGCAGCACGTACTGCAGGCCGCCGCGCACGTGGCCGATCAGGCCGACGAGGAAGTTGATCATCGCCCGCGCCAGCCCCGTCATTTCGATCAGCGAGCCGAGGAACACGAACAGCGGCACCGCCAGCAGGATCAGGTGCGACATGCCCTCCTGCACCCGGTTCGGCATGATCGACAGCGGCGTGGAGGTCGAGAACGCGAGGTAGGACATCGTCGCCAGGCCGAACGCAAAGGCGATCGGCACGCCGATCACGATGCAGCCGACCAGCATGCCGAGGAAGAAAATCACCAGGTTGAGATTGCCCAGGCCGGCCAGCCCCGGAGACAGCCACCAGAGCGCCGCGCCGACGAGCCCGACCGCCACCGCGCTGACCACGATCTGCCGCCGGCCGGACTGCTCCAGCAACCGCGACACCGCGGTCACGAGCATCAGGCAGCCGCCGACGAATACCGCCGCCGCGCGGTAGCCCTCGCTGATCTCCAGCACCGGCGTCGTCACCTCCAGTTCCTCGTGCAGGCGCTCCCAGGCCGGGCCGACCAACATCAGCAGGAAGGCGACCACGAGGCACATGCCGACGGCGTCGACCCAGGCGCGCGCGGCGGGCGACAGGTCCTTCACGAAGGTCGTGAGCTGCATGTGGGCGCCACGCCGCAGCGCGATGCAGGAACCGAGCATCGCGAGCCAGAGGAACAGGATGCTGGCCAGCTCGTCGCTCCACGGGATCGGCGCGTGCAGCGCATAGCGCGCGAACGCACCGCCGCCGAGGATGAGGATCTCGGCCAACACCAGCGCCGCGGCGGGCACTTCGGTGATCCAGGCGAGCAGCCGGTCCAGCCGCGGGAACGCGGCCGGCACGGCGGGGACGAGCGGATCGGCGGCATGGGACATCGGTGTCTCCTGGTGGGTCCGGGGCGGGGCGGCGTGGGCGCGCGTGCGCTCAGGCCAGCCGGCCGGAGTACTTCTCGAGCTTGGCCCACACCTCGTCGCCGTACTTCGCCTTCCATTCGGTGTAGAAGCCGGCGCTCTTCAGCAGGTCGCGGAAGGGCGCGGGGTCGGGGCGGTTGAAGACGATGCCCAGCTTGGTCAGCTGCGCCTGCGCGTCCTGGTTCAGGCGGGCGATGTCCTCGCGCTGCTTCAGCGCCGCGGCGTTCAGGTGCTTGACCAGCGCTTCCTGCACCTCCTTCGGCAGCGCCTGCATCTTCTTGGCGTTGCCGAAGATGAAGTGGCCGTCCCAGGTGTGGCCGGTCAGCGAGCAGAACTTCTGCACTTCGTAGAGCTTGGCGCTCTGGATCAGCGCCAGCGGGTTCTCCTGGCCGTCGACGACCTTGGTCTGCAGCGACGAATAGAGTTCGCCGAACGGAATCGCCGTGGGCGACGCGCCCAGCGCCTTGAACATCGAGATCCACAGCGGAATGCCCGGCACGCGGATCTTGAAGCCCTTCAGGTCCTCCGGCGAGTTGATCGCCTTGGTCGAGCTGGTGACGTTGCGGTAGCCGTTGTCCAGGCACTTGTCGAAGGCGTAGAGGTTCACCTTGGTCAGCGCGGCGCGCACGTGCGCGCCCAGGTCGCCGTCCATCGCCGACCAGACGGTGGCGTAGTCCTTGAACGCGAAGGCCACGCCGTTGATGCCGGCGGTCGGCACCAGCGTCTGCAGGTTGGTGCCGGCGGTCGACATGAAGTCGATCGCGCCGGCGCGCGTCTGCGAGATCATGTCCGGCTCGCTGCCGAGCTGGCTGGTCGGGTAGACCTGCAGGTCGACCTTGCCGCCGGTGTCCTTGCGGATCGCCTCGGCCGCCTCCTTGATGCGCAGCGTGCCCGGGTGGTCGGCGGGGAACGCGGTGCCGTACTTGAGCTTGATGTCCGCACCCTGCGCGAACACCGACGGCACGCCCGCGGCGAGCCCGCCGGCGGCGAGGGTGGTGGCGAACTGGCGGCGGGTGAGCTGGAAGGTCATGGTGGAGTCTCCGTGAGAGGGGGCCGCCGGTACAGGGCGGCGGATGCCGTCGGGGGTCAGGTGCGCAGCAGGGCGGCTGCGCCGCCCTCGCGCAGGGTCGTCAGGTGGGCGGCGAGGCGGTCGACGAAGGCCGGCGGCCAGGCCTCGTTTCCGAACACGGCGCCGTGGGCAAATGCCGCGCGGGCGGCGTCGCTGCCGGTGGCGGCCGAGCGCAGGCGCTGCGCGAGCGCGGGCGCGCCGGGGTCGTTGACCACGAGCGGCGTGCCGTGGTCGTCGTGCCCGGTGGCGAGGTAGTGCAGCCAGAGCGCCAGCGCGGCTTCGAGCCGCGGGCGCTCGATGCCGGCGGCCAGGCTCTCGCGCAGCGCCGGCAGCCAGCGCACCGGGATCTTCTGCGTGCCGTCGGACGCGATCTGCTGCGTGCGGTGGGCGAGCGCCGGGTTCTCGAAGCGCCGGAGCAGGTCGGCGCAGTACGAGCGCACGTCGTAGCCGGGCGGCGCGGCGACGGTGGCCAGCAGGTCTTCGAGCATCAGGCGGCGTGCGAAGGCTCCCACCAGCGGGTGCGCCATCGCGTCGGACACGCTGCCCAGCCCGCACAACTGGCCAGCGTAGGCCAGCGCGGAGTGGGTGCCGTTCAGCAGCCGCAGCTTCATCGCCTGGTAGGGGCGGACGTCGCCGGTCAGCACCGCGCCGGCGTCTTCCCAGGCCGGCCGCGGGCCGGTGAAGCGGTCTTCGATCACCCACTGCGTGAACGGCTCGCAGACGATCGCGGCCTCGTCGCGCAGGCCGAGGCGTTCGGCGACGCCGTCGAGCGAGGCGGGCGTCGCGGCCGGCACGATGCGGTCGACCATGCTGTTCGGCAGGCCGATGTCGGTCTCGATGCGGCGGGCGAGCGCGGTGTCGATCAGGCCCGCGTACTGCGCCAGCAGGCGGCGCAGCGTGTCGCCGTTGCCGGCCATGTTGTCGCAGCAGACGATCGTCAGCGGCGCGTTCGAGGCGCGGCGGCGGATGCCGGCCGCCAGCACGCCCAGCGTGGTGCGCGGTGCCGCGGGGTTCGCCAGGTCGTGGCGGATGCCGGCGTCGGCGGTGTCCAGGTCGGCGCTGGCCGGGTTCTGGCTGTAGCCCTTCTCGGTGACGGTGGTGCTGACGATCGCGGTGGCCGGGTCGGCGATCGCGGCGATCACCTGCGCCAGATCGTCCGGCGCGTAGAGCGCGCTGCGCAGCGCGCCGACCACGCGCGTGCGGGCCTCGTCGCCGTGCCGTTCGGTCACCGAATACAGGTGGTCCTGCGCGGCCAGCGTGCGCGCCAGCGTCGGGTCTCGCAGGCTGACGCCGACGATGCCCCAGCGGTGGTCGCCGCCTTCGATCGCCGCCTCCGTGTAGAGCGCCTGGTGCGCGCGGTGGAAGGCGCCCAGGCCCAGGTGAACGATGCCGCCGGCGAGCCGGCTCCGGTCGTACGCCGGGAGCCGCGCCGCGCCGCCGCGCAGGGCGCCGAGGCTCGAAGTCGAGAGCCTCGTCATCGACGCGCTCCGTGCCCGGTCGATCGCGGCTTGCGCATGAATCGGTCTCCTGTGGGGTGGGGTTGCAGAATCATCCAACTGCTTTGTCACACTACCATGGTGCCATGGCGGTATGAGCGAATCATAGGTGGCGATTCCGAGCCCTTATCCCCGTGTTAACCCTGAAATGAATCGCCTTTGACAACACACTACCATGGTGTAACATGAGTTCCAGCCCACCCAAGAACCGCACCGTCATGTCCACCCGAGCCCATTCCCGCGACAGCAAGGCCGAGCCCGCGCCGGTCGATGCGGCGCTGGCGGCCGCGCTCGCGGATTTCAGGCTCGATCCATCGCGCTCGTACACGGCGCAGGTTCACGATGCGCTGCAGCAGGCCATCCTGCGCGGTGCGCTGCCGCCGCGCACCGCGCTGTCGGAGGCGGCCATCGCGTCGCTGATCGACGTCAGCCGCACGCCGGTGCGCGAGGCGCTCGCGCAGCTCGCCGACGAGCAGCTCGTGTTGATCTACCGGCAGGTCGGCACGATCGTCGCGCCGGTGCGCACCTCGCTGCTGGAAGAAGGCCGCTTCGTGCGCAGCACGCTCGAGTGCGCCAACCATGTGCAGCTCGTCCACAGCATCACGCCGGAGCAGATCGCCGAGTTCGGCCGCATCGTCGAGCGGCAGCGCCAGGCGGTGGCGGGCGGCCAGGTCGACCAGTTCTCCGAGCTGGACGAGCTGATGCACCGCCGGCTGTTCGAGTTCGCCGGCCGCGAACACGTCTGGACCATGCTGGAGCCGATCAAGCGCCAGTTCGACCGCGTGCGCTGGCTGCTGCTGGGCCATGTGTCCGGCCATGCCGACCGCGCGCTGCGCGAGCACGAGCAGATGCTGACGCAGATGGCGGCGCGCGACGTGGCCGGCCTCGGCGCGAGCGTCGCCTCGCACATCAACCACATCACCGAGCATCTCGCGGCGCTGCGACAGCAGGCGCCGGAGAGCTATTTCGCCGACTGACCGCGGTCGGCCCCACCGACTCCGAGGAACCGACTTGAAGATCGAACGCATCCAACTCTTCGTCACCTGCCCGGGCCGCAACTTCGTGACGGTGAAGATCGTCACCGACGAAGGCGTGCACGGCCTGGGCGACGCCACGCTCAACGGGCGTGAACTGGCGGTCAAGTCGTACCTCGAGGACCATGTCGTGCCGTGCCTGATCGGCCGCGACCCGCGCCGCATCGAGGACATCTGGCAGTACCTGTACCGCGGCGCCTACTGGCGGCGCGGCCCGGTGACGATGACGGCGATCGCCGCGATCGACATGGCGCTGTGGGACATCCTCGGCAAGCTCGCCGGCATGCCCGTGTACCAGTTGCTCGGCGGCCGCAGCCGCCAGGGACTGATGGTCTACGGCCACGCCAACGGGCGCGACCATGCCGAGGCGGTCGAGGCGGTGCAGAAGCACGTCGAGGAGGGCTACAAGGCGATCCGCGTCCAGTCCGGCGTGCCGGGCCTGGCCAAGACCTACGGCGTGGGCAAGACCCAGGGCCATTACGAGCCGGCCGAGAAGGGCCTGCCGCCCGAGGAGCCGTGGGACACCTCGCTGTACCTGCGCCACACGCCGGAGCTGTTCCGCAAGGTGCGCGAGGCGGTCGGCTTCGAGCCGCACCTGCTGCACGACGCCCACCACCGGCTGACGCCGATCGAGGCCGGCCGGCTCGGCAAGGCGCTGGAGCCGTACAGCCTGTTCTGGCTCGAGGACGCCACGCCGGCCGAGAACCAGGAAGCCTTCCGCCTGATCCGCCAGCACACGACCACGCCGCTGGCGGTGGGCGAGGTGTTCAACTCGATCTGGGACTGCAAGGACCTGATCCGCGAGCAGTTGATCGACTACATCCGCTCGACCATCGTGCATGCCGGCGGCCTCACCCACGTGCGGCGCATCGCCGACTACGCGGCGATGCACCAGGTGCGCACCGGTTTCCACGGCGCCACCGACCTCTCGCCGGTGTGCATGGCCGCTGCCGTCAACTTCGGCCTGTGGGTGCCCAACTTCGGCATCCAGGAACTGATGCCGCACACGCCGCTGACCGACGCGGTCTTCCCGCACAACTACCGCTTCGAGGACGGCTACCTGGTCATGGACGAGGTGCCGGGCCTGGGCGTCGACTTCGACGAGGTGCTGGCCGCCAGGTACCCCTACGAGCGCGCCTACCTGCCGGTGGCACGCCTGCGCGACGGCTCGATGTGGAACTGGTGACATGGAGCCCCCGGCGACATGGGGCCGCGCGCCGGCCGGCGACCCTTCGCGCTGAACCCAACTGACCAACCGAGGAATCACCCATGCTGAGCGTCGTCGTCGATCAACCCCACCAGATGGCCGTGCGCGAGCGCCCGCTGCCCGAGCCGCAGCCGGGCGAGGTGCGGGTGCGCGTCCGCTATGCGGGCATCTGCGGGTCGGACCTGCACATCTTCCACGGCAAGAACCCGTTCGTCTCCTACCCGCGCGTGATCGGCCACGAGTTCGTCGGCTACGTCGAGTCGGTCGGAGCCGGCGTCGCACCGGAGCGCATCGGCCAGACGGTGGTGGTCGATCCGGTCATCAGTTGCGGCGCCTGCCACGCCTGCCGCATCGGGCGGCAGAACGTCTGCAGCCGGCTGCAGGTGATCGGCGTCCATCGCGACGGCGGCTTCAGCGAATACGTCTGCGCCCCGGAGCGCAATGCCTACGTCGTGCCGGCGGGCCTGGCGCTGGCCAGCGCATCGATCATCGAGCCCTTCGCGGTGGCGGCCAACGTGACCCACCGCACCGGCGTGCTGCCGAGCGACGTCGCGCTGATCTACGGTGCCGGGCCGGTCGGGCTGAACCTGCTGCAGGTGCTGAAGAAGGTGCACGGCATCCGGGCTTTCATCACCGACCACTTCGACGAGCGCCTGGCACTCGCCCGCACCTGCGGCGCGAGCGAGGACGAGATCATCAACACCTCGCGCGAATCGCTGCCCGAGGCCCTCGTGAAGCGCGGCGTGGAAGGCGGCCCGACGCTGATCTACGACGCCGTCTGCCACCCGTCGATCCTCGAGGAGGCGGTGCGCCTCGCCGCGCCCGCCGGCCGCATCGGCGTGCTCGGTTTCTCCACCACGCCGTCGGCGATTCCGCAGCAGGAGCTGACGAAGAAGGAACTGACGCTCTACGCCTCGCGCCTGAACTGCGCGATGTTCCCGACCGTGATCGACTGGATCGAGCGCGGCCTGGTCGACCCCGGCCACATCATCACGCACCGGGTCGACTTCCGCGACGTGGCCGGCGCCTTCGACATCGCCGAGCGCAACCCGCGCGAGAGCTGCAAGGTGCTGCTCGACTTCGGCGTCGACGGCCAGTGAAGGGGGCGCTGGCGTCGACGCCGGTGCCGGTGCCTCTGCTCTTGCTCGCGCAGGTGGGTGGCGGGGATCGGGCCGGCGGGGCGCTCTGCTCCGCTCATGTCCCCCGTCGTCGGCCTGCGGCCGCCTCCGCCTCCTTTACTGCGCTCCGCAGAACGCCCCACCGGCCCGATCCCGGCACCACCGTGCCAGGCAGACGGTCGCGTGCCCAGTTGGGTGACGGCCGGGGATGCCCGGTGGCCGCCGCAGCGAAATAAAGGAGGAGGGGCGGGCGCAGCCCGTCCCGGGGGACATTCGCGGAGGCGGCCACCGGGCGTCCCCGGCAAGCGCAACCCCTGCCCGCCGGCAACCCGCAAGAGTTGCAAACTGCGCACCACCGCCCAAACGCACACCACCGCCCAAACGCACACCGTCGCCCGAACGCCGCACCCCGACAACCTCACGCAGGCACGCCGCACACCCGCAACGGCCAGCCCCCGCCACCGCATCCAACCCTGTGGAGCCACCGACATGACCCATTCCGTCGACAGACCCTTCGACATCGTCGCCATCGGCGAGGCGATGGTGGAGTTCAACCAGACTGGCGACGGCGGCGGCCGCACCTACCTGCAGGGCTTCGGCGGCGATACCTCCAACGCGGTGATCGCCGCCAGCCGGCAAGGCGCGCGCTGCGCCTTCGTCACCCGGCTCGGCGACGACGACTTCGGCCGCATGTGCCTGGACCTGTGGCGCGCCGAAGGCGTGGACACCAGCGCGGTCGGCATCGATCCGCTGGCGCCGACCGGCATCTACTTCGTCCGCCACGGCGCGGCCGGCCATTCGTTCACCTACCGGCGCGCCGGTTCGGCCGCCAGCCGCATGCAACCGGCCGACGTGCCGGAACGCCTGCTGCGCAGCACGCGCTTCCTGCACGTCTCCGGCATCAGCCAGGCGATCAGCGAATCGGCCGCGGCGACGGTGCAGCAGGCGATGCGCGCGGCGCGTGCGGCCGGCGCGCTGGTGTCCTACGACCCGAACCTGCGGCTGTCGCTGTGGCCGCTGGAGCGCGCGACGGAAACCATCCTCGCGTCGATCCCGCTGTGCGACCACTTCCTGCCGAGCCTGGACGACGTGCGCCGGGTGTCCGGCCTGGACGATCCGCGCGAGATCGTCGCCTGGAGCCACCGGCAGGGCGCGAAGACCGTGGTGCTCAAGCTCGGCCCGGTGGGCTCGCTGGTGTCGGACGGTACGGGCTGCGTGGAGATCGCCGCCCATGCCGTGGATGCCGTCGACGCCACCGGCGCCGGCGACTGCTTCGACGGCTCCTACCTCGCGCGGCTGGCCGCCGGTGCCGACCCGGCCTCGGCCGCGCGCTGGGCGAGCGCCGCCGCGGCGCTCGCCACCACCGGCTACGGCGCGGTCGACCCGCTGCCCACGCCGGACCGCATCGAGCGCCTGCTCGCCGCCGCGGCGCGCTGACCGGCCGCGGCGCCGCGCCGGGCCGTCAGCTCACCTGCACCGAGATCCGCCGGGGCTGGGCGTGGACGGCCTTCGGGATGCGCAGGCGCAGCACGCCGTGGCTCAGTTCGGCGGCGACCTTGTCCGGGTCGAGTTCGCGGCTCAGCGTGAACGCGCGGCGGTAGCGCGTGCGCTGCACCTCGGCATGGCTCGCCTCCATGCCCGGCGGCACCTGCAGCACCAGCTCGGCGTCGATCAGCAGCGTCTCGCCGTCCACGCGCACGCTCAGGCGGTCCTTCGGCACGCCGGGCAGATCGGCATACAGCGTGATGCCGGTCGGATCCTCGATCACGTCGACGGGCGGCAACAGCGCCGGCTCCTCGCGCGCGGCTTCGTTCTGGGTCTGGGTCGGGTTCACGGTCGGGGTGTTCATGGCGTCCTCGCTCCTCGGGTTCATTGCACTTCGATGCGGCGCGGCTGCGCGGCCTGGCGGCGCTGCACGCTGACGTGCAGCACGCCGTCGCGGTACGCGGCCTGGACGGCTTCCGGATCGACGTCGTCCGGCAGGCTGACGACGCGCCGGAAGTGGCCGTGGAAGCGTTCGCCGATGTGGGTGGTGGACTTGGCGTCGCCATTGCGGGTGGCCGGGGTGCGCTCGCCCTCGATCGTCAGCACGCCGCGCTCGATGTTGACCTCGATGCGCGCCGGATCGATGCCGGGCGCGAACGCATAGATCTCCACCGACGCCGGCGTGCTGCCGACATTCAGCGCGGGATAGCCGCGGGCGAAGCCGCGGATGCTCGGCGACACGTTGTCGAAGGCCTGCTGCATTTCGCGTTGCAGGCGGTCGACTTCCGCGAACAGGTCGCGGTTGAACAGGTGGCTGTACATGGTTCGGACCTCCAACGGTAGGAAGGGCGCGGCCGGTACGGCGACACGCCCGGGTGCAGGAGATCTAGGGTCGCGGCGGCGGGCTTTCAAGGGATGTTTTTGCATCGCTCGGAGCGGCAATGGCGCGGGCCGCCTGCCGCGCCGCGCGGACGCCTTGGGGAGGCGACCCTTCGCGGACGGCTGCGATGGACCGCGGGTCGGGTGCGCCGGTGGAGGCCCCGGCGCCTGCGAATCGCGTCAGGACACGCCAGTGAGCAGGTGCGGCGCCGGGCCGGACCGTTCCCCCGCCCCCGCCCCCGCGCCAGCCGTCGCGCCGCTCGCCGCGCCCGTGCCCGTGCCCGCACCCGTGCCCGTGCCCGTGCCCGTGCCCGTGCCCGCACCCGTGCCCGCGCCCGTGGCCGCGCGGCGAAAGCGCGACGGCGTCACGCCCATGTGTTCGCGGAAGAAGCGCGAGAAGTTGCCCGGCGACGAGAAGCCGAGATCGAGCGCCACCGAGGTCAGCGGTTCTTCCTGCTGCACCAGCCGGCGCACCGCTTCCTCGACGCGCACCGCGCTCCAGAACACCTGCGGCGTGGTGTTGAGCTGGTCGCGGAACAGCGCGAAGAAGTGCCCGCGCGACAGGCCGACGCGGCCCGCCACGTCCTCGACGGCGATCGGCTCGTGCACGTGTTCGCGCATGTACGCGATGGCGGCGCGCAGCCGGTGGTCGAGCGTCGGCGTCGGCGGGATCAGCCCGGGCGCGCGGGCGTCGGGCGCCGCCGCGGCGCTGGTCGTCGCGTCGATCGCGGCCAGCAGCAGCCGCTCGACCTCGGCGTCGATGTCGGCGCCGTCGTGCTGGTGCGGCGCGACGATGCGGTCGAGCACGCGCCAGCAGTTCTGGCGCACGGCGGCGTCGATCGGCACGCCGGGCGTCGCGAAGTAGAACGGCCGGCCGCTGACGGCGCGGCGCTCGTCGAGCCAGGGCTTGGCGATGTACAGCACCAGGAAGACCGCCGGGCCGCTGCGGTCGAGCAGCCGTGCGTCGTGCGACTCGTAGGCGTTGGTGCCGAGCGCCAGGTGCTCGGCGTAGGGCACGCGCGCCGGCCCGACGTGCGCCTCCACGCGCGCACCGCCGAGCCACAGCGCGAGCTGCGTATCGGCATGGGCGTGCGCCACCAGGTCGTCGCGCAGTTCGAGCACCACCGCCCGGCCGAACGCGCCCTCGTGCAGCGCGTAGGTCTCCAGCACCCGTGTCTCCCTGGACATTCGTGGACCTCCGTGGGGCGTGCGGTGCGACTCGCCATGAGCCCGTATGCCGGGCCTGCGCGGGGCTGTCCGGGTGGCACTTCGGGTAAGCACCGAGCACGCGATCGGACTCCGCGATAAGTCGACGCACGCCGCGATAAGCATGTTACTGCCCGCGTTCCTAGAGTCGCTCCATCGATCGATCGCGCCACCGGCCGGTCGTCGAAGCCGCCCCGAATCCCTGCCCCACGATCAAGGAGATCCCCCATGCGCATCGCCACCTACACCCTGAACGGACAACGCGGCGTCGGCCTCGTGTCGGCCGACGGCAAGACCGTCACCCCGCTCGCACTGAGTGCCGACGACGCGCGCCACGGCGCCCAGGCCGTCATCGACCGGCTCGGCGCCGGCGAGGCGCTGCCGGCCGCGGCCGGCCCGTCGCTGCCGCTCGGCGACGTGCGGCTCGAAGCACCGCTGCCGCGACCGCGCCGCAGCGTCTGGTGCGTCGGCCGCAACTACCACGCGCACGCGAAGGAGCTGTCGGCCTCGGTGTTCAAGGACAACGACGCCAACCCCGACTCGTGGCCGATCGTGTTCACCAAGGTGCCCGAATGCGTCGTCGGCCCGCACGACGACGTGCTCCTGCCGGTCGGCGTGTCGGACCACATCGACTACGAGGCCGAGCTGGCGGTGGTGATCGGCACCGGCGGCAAGAACATCGCGCGCGCCGACGCGCTGAAGCACGTGTTCGGCTACACGGTCGTCAACGACGTGACGGCGCGCGACGTGCAGATGCGCCACCAGCAATGGGACATGGGCAAGTCCTTCGACACCTTCTGCCCGATGGGCCCGTGGATTGCCACCGCCGACGAGTTCGACGGTACCAAGACCCGGGTGCGCTGCTGGGTCAACGGCGAACTGCGCCAGGACGGCCCGACCGAGAACATGATCTTCGACATCCCGACGCTGATCGAGACCATCTCGCGCGGCATCACGCTGTACCCCGGCGACGTGATCGCCACCGGCACGCCGGCTGGCGTCGGCATGGGCATGACGCCGCCGCGCTACCTGCGGGCCGGCGACGTGGTGCGGGTCGAGATCGACGGCCTCGGTGCCATCGAGAACCGCTTCGTCGACGCTCTCTGAGGTGACGCGATGACCACCCGGTTCATCCACGGCCTCGCGGTCGAGATCGATGGCGGTGCCGACGGCGACGGTGCCGCGCCCGGCGACGCGGTGCTGTGCATCCACGGCCTCGGCGGATCGTCCAACAACTGGACGCCGCTGATGGAGGCCTTCGCCGGCCGCCGCGTGATCCGCCCCGACCTGCCGGGCAGCGCGCGCTCGGCGCTGCCGGACGGCGCGCTGTCGATCGATGCGTTCGCCGCCGCGCTGGAAGGCGTGCTGGCGGCGCTGGAGATCGAGTCGGTGCACCTCGTCGCGCATTCGCTGGGCAGCATCGTGGCCCAGCACCTGGCGGTGCGCAACCCGGCGCGGGTGAAGTCGCTGGCGCTGTTCGGGCCGCTGGCGGCGCCGCCTGACGCCGCGCGCCCGGCGATCGCCGCGCGTGCCGAACTCGCGCGCAGCGGCGCGGCCGGCATGCAGCAGATCGCCGACGCGATCGTGCAGGGCGCGACCAGCCGCGAGACGAAGGCATCCCAGCCGGCGGTGCTCGCGCTGGTCCGCGAAAGCGTGATGCGGCAGCCGCCCGAAGGCTATGCCCGCAGCTGCGAGGCGCTCGCCGCGGCGCAGGCGGCGGCGATCGAGACCATCGGCGTGCCGACGCTGCTCGTCACCGGCGACCAGGACGGCGTCGCGCCGAAGGCGAACGTCGCCGCGATGGCCGAGCGCATCCGCGGCAGCCGCATGGTCGTGCTCGAAGGCTGCGGCCACTGGACGAGCTTCGAGCAGCCGCAGGCGTGCCTGCGCGAGCTGCGCGGCTTCCTCGCCGGCCTGCGCTAGCGCGCGCGTCCTCTCCCTTTCCCACCCCGTTTCACCCCACGACCGGCCTCCGAGCGAGGCTGGAGGAGACTTGTCATGTCCAGAATTGCCATCACCAACGTCACCATCTTCGACGGCAGCGGCGAAGACACCTTCCCGGGCGAAGTGCTGGTCGACGGCCGGCGCATCGTCGACATCGTGCGCTCGCCGCAGCGCGTGGCCACCGACGGCGCCCGCGTCATCGACGGCAAGGGCCGTTTCCTGATGCCCGGCATGACCGAGGCGCACACCCACTTCTCGTGGAACGACCAGCCATCGCTGGCGGCGATCCAGTTCATGCCGCCGGAGGAGCACATCCTGTGGTGCACGCGGGTCGCCAGGCGCTACCTCGACATGGGCTGGACCTCGGCGATCGGCGCCGCCGCCGCCAAGCCGCGGCTCGACGTGGTGCTGCGCAACGCGATCGACGCCGGCGATTTCCCCGGGCCGCGCTACCTGGCCGGCAGCCAGGAGATCACCACCATCGGCGCGCTCGGCGACAACACGCTGCCGCACATGCCGTTCGAGGAACTGAGCTTCGGCAGCGTCTGCAGCGGGCCGGAGGAGATCCGCCGCTCGGCGCGCACCTTCATCAAGTACGGCGTCGACCACCTGAAGATCAACCTGTCGGGCGAGTACATCGCCGGCCTGCCGGCGGAGACGTCGCCGTTCTCGGAGGAAGAGGTCGCGATGCTGGCGGCCGAGGCGCGCCGCTACGGCAAGCGCATGGCCGCGCACGCGCGCTCCAGCGAGTCGGTCAAGCAGTGCGTGCGGCACGGCATCGAGATGGTCTACCACGCGAGCTTTGCCGACGACGAGGCGCTCGACATGCTGGAGGCCAACAAGGACCGGCACTTCGTCGCCCCCGGCATCGGCTGGCTGGTGCGCACCAACTTCCACGCCTCGGCGTACGGCATCACGCCGGCCGTGGCCGAGACCATGGGCTACAAGCGCGAACTCGAGATCGCCGCCGAATCGCTGCGCAAGATGCACAAGCGCGGGATCCGCATCCTGCCCGGCGGCGACTACGGCTTCGCCTGGATGCCGCACGGCACCAACGCGAACGACCTGCAGTACTTCGTCGACTACATCGGCATGACGCCGACCGAGGCGCTGGTGGCGGCGACGAAGCTGGGCGGCCAGATCATGCTGCGCCCGGACGAGCTGGGCATGCTGCGCCCGGGCTACCTGGCCGACATCGTGATGGTCGACGGCAACCCGCTGAACGACCTGTCGCTGCTGACCGACCCGTCGAAGATCCGCCTGGTGATGAAGGACGGCGTGATCCACAAGGACGCCTGCATCGCCGGCCCCAGCGACGCCGCCCTGCACCTGCCGGGCGCCGACCATCCGCTGCGCGAGGAGCGGATCCGCGAGGCGCTCGCGGCGGCGCACTGATCCGCCCGGAGCCGCCGGACGGACCGGGAGCTGGTATCGTTATGTAGTCGACTCAACAACGACTTCGGCCGGCGACGGCCGCCAACGACCGCTCCCGGGGATGTTCTCGACGCTCGCCGCCTTCGACTGGCACCCGCTGCTGCTCTCGCTGAAGGTCGCCGCGCTGGCGACGCTGCTGGCGCTGCTGGCCGGCGTGGCGCTCGGCTGGGTGTTCGCGCGGCATCGCTTTCCCGGCAGCGGGCTGCTGGAGGCGGCGTGCATGCTGCCGCTGGTGCTGCCGCCGACGGTGATCGGCTACGGCATCCTGGTCGCGATGGGGCGGCGCAGCGTGGTCGGCGGCTGGCTGCGCGAGCACTTCGACTACACGATCGTCTTCAGCTGGCACGGCGCGGTGCTGGCGTCGGCGCTGGTGGCGCTGCCGCTGGTGCTGAAGTCGGCCAGCGCTGCGTTCGCCGGCGTCGACCGCTCGCTCGAGGCGGCGGCGCGCACGCTGCGCCAGTCGCGCTGGTCGACCTTCGTGCGCGTGACTCTGCCGCTCGCCTGGCCCGGCATCCTGGCCGGCACGCTGCTCGCCTACGCACGGGCGATGGGCGAGTTCGGCGCCTCGCTGATGGTGGCCGGCTCGATCCCGAAGCAGACGCAGACGCTGTCGATGGCGATCTACGACGCGGTGCAGGCCGGGCAGAACGACTTCGCGCTGTGGCTGGTGGTCATCACCTCGGTGCTGTCGATCCTGATCCTGGTGGCGTCGAACCGCTTCTTTGCGCTGCGCTGATGCCGCCATGTTCAACCGCCGCGCCGCCCACCCCATCGCCGCCGGAGTTCCGATGCCGAACTGGCCCTCGTTCCTGCGCCGCGCGCTGCTGATCGCCGCGGCGGCGCTGCCGCTCGCCGCCGCCGCGCAGCAGCGCACGATCTCCGCCGCCGCGAGCCTGACCGACGCCTTCAAGGAGATCGGCCCGCGCTTCGAGGCGGGCCACCCCGGCGCCACGCTGCGCTTCAACTTCGCCGCGTCCGGCGTGCTGATCCAGCAGATCGCGCAGGGCGCGCCGGTGGACGTGTTCGCCAGCGCCGACCAGGAGACGATGAACCGCGGCATCGAGCAGAAGCTGCTCGATGCCGACACCCGGCGCGACTTCGCCGCCAACACGCTGGTGCTGATCGTGCCGGCGGCCCTCGCGGGGCGGGGCGCGCCGCCGATCGCGAAGCTCGCCGACATCGCCGGCCCCGCGGTGCAGCGCATCGCGATCGGCAAGACCGCGACGGTGCCGGTCGGCCGCTACACCCAGCAGGCGCTGCAGGCGGCCGGGCTGTGGGCGGCGCTGGAGCCGCGTTTCGTGCAGGCCGACAGCGTGCGCCAGGTGCTCGACTACGTGGCCCGCGGCGAGGCCGAGGCCGGCTTCGTCTACCGCACCGACGCGGCGCTGATGGCCGACAAGGTGACGATCGTGCAGGCGGTCGAAGGCCACGCCCCGGTGCGCTACCCGGTGGCGGTGGTCAGCGAGGGCCGCAACAAGGCGCTGGCACGCGAGTTCGCCGCCTACCTGCTCGGCGCCGATGCGCAGGCGGTGCTGGCGAAGTACGGCTTCGGCAAGCCCTGAACCGACCCTCCGCCGCGATGATCGACGTCGACCTTCAGCTCACCGTTGCCGACGGCCGGCGCCGCTTCGAGCTCGACGTCGCCTTCGCGTCCGACGCGCCGGTGATCGCGCTCTACGGGCCGTCGGGCGCCGGCAAGTCGCTGACGCTGCAGGCGATCGCCGGGCTGCTGCCGCCCCGCGGCGGCCATGTGCGCATTGCCGGCCGCGCGCTGTACGACCGGGCCGCCGGCGTCGATCTGCCGGTGCCCGAACGGCGCGTCGGCTACCTGTTCCAGCACTACGCGCTGTTCCCGCACCTGTCGGTGCGCGACAACATCGCCTTCGGGCTGACGAACTGGTGGCGCCGCCTGGGCGCCGGCCACGGCCGCCGCGTCGACGCGATTATCGACGCCTTCGGCCTGACCGAGCTGGCGGCGAGCCGGCCGGCCACGCTCTCCGGCGGGCAGCAGCAGCGGGTGGCGCTGGCGCGTGCACTCGCCTGCGAACCGGCCGCGCTGCTGCTCGACGAGCCGTTCGCCGCGCTCAACCCGATGCTGCGCCAATCGCTGCGCGACGAGCTGGCGCGGGTGCGCGAGCGCTGGCAGATCCCCGTCGTGATGGTCACGCACGACGTCGACGACGTGCTGGCGCTGGCCGACGTGGCCTTCCTGGTCGACCAGGGGCGCGTCGTGCGCGAGGTGGACCTGGACCGCGCCGAGAGCCGCGACCTGCGCCGCATCCGCCTGCAGCCGGACCTGCCGCGGCGCACGCCGCGAGCGCAGGAGGCGCGGCTGCGCGCGCTGCTGGCCGCACCGTCGGACCGGTGAGGGCGCGTGGACGATCGAGCCGGGCCGACTGGGGCCCTGGGCCGCTGCCACGGGCGCGACGACGGCGCCCGGTGGAGCGCGCATGCCTGACGCCGCCGCCCACGGCGGGCTGCTCAGCGGCGAGCTGAAGTTGGCCGGCCGGCTCGACGCACGCTTCTTCGCGCTGCTGCAGGCGATCGATGCCACCGGCTCGATCAACAAGGCCGCGCGCACCGCGGGCTACAGCTACAAGGGCGCCTGGCTGCTGCTGGAGACGGCGGGCAACCTGGCGCACGAGCCGCTGATCGAGCGCGCCACCGGCGGCCGGGGCGGCGGCGGCAGCCGGCTGACGCCCGCCGCGCACGGCCTGCTCGAGGCCTGGCGCACGCTGCAATCCGCCCACCGCGAGTTCCTGCGCGTGCAGGACGCGTGGCTCGCCCAACAGCCGGCGCTCGCCGGCACGCTCCGGAGAATCGCCATGAAGACCACCGCCCGCAACCAGTTCGCCGGCACCGTCAGCCGGGTCGAGGCCGGCCCGGTCAGCACCGAGGTGATCCTGACGCTGCGCGGCGGCAGCGAGATCGCCGCCACGCTGACCACCGGCTCGGCGCAGCGCCTCGGCCTGGCGCCCGGCCGCGAGGCGATCGCGCTGATCAAGTCGTCGGCGATCGTGCTGGTGACCGACTTCGCCGGCTACGCGCTGTCGGCCCGCAACCAGCTCGCCGGCTCGATCTCGCGCATCGAGCGCGGCGCGGTATCGTCGCTCGTCGGCCTCACGCTGCCGGGCGGCAGCGTGGTCACCGCCAGCGTCACCAACGACGCGGTCAACGCCCTCGGCCTCGCCGTCGGCCAGCCGGCGACGGCGGTGTTCAAGGCGTATTCGGTGATGCTGGCGGTGGCGCAGGGGTGAACGGAAGGCCGTTCACGGCAACGCTCCAACGGAGAACAACGCATGCACAAGCGTGAACTGGGAAGCAGCGGGCTCGAGGTCTCGGCCCTCGGGCTCGGTTGCATGGGCTACGGCGAGGCGGCCGACCGGCAGGACATGATCCGGCTGATCCGCGCGGCCGTCGAACGCGGCATCACCTTTTTCGACACGGCCGAAGCCTACGGCCCGTTCCGCAACGAGGAGGTGGTGGGCGAGGCCCTCGCGCCATTTCGCGGCGCCGTGGTGATTGCCACCAAGTTCGGTTGGGACGTCGATCCGGAAACCGGCGTCCACCGCGGCGGGCTCAACAGTCGGCCCGAGCAGATCCGGCGGGCGACCGACGGGATGCTGCGGCGGCTGCAGGTCGACTGCATCGACCTGCTCTACCAGCATCGGGTCGATCCCGCGGTGCCGATGGAGGACGTGGCGGGCACCGTGGCGTCGCTGATCCGCGAGGGGAAGGTGAAGCATTTCGGCCTGTCCGAGGCCGGGGCAGCGTCGATCCGCCGCGCCCACGCCGTCCAGCCCGTCACCGCCCTCCAGAGCGAATACTCGCTTTGGACGCGAGAGCCCGAGACGGAGGTGATGCCCGTGCTCGAGGAGCTGGGCATCGGATTCGTGCCGTTCAGCCCGCTGGGCAAGGGATTTCTGACCGGCACGATCGACGGCGCGACCCGGTTCGATCCGTCCGACTTCCGCAACCGCGTTCCACGGTTCGCGCCGGAAGCGCGCGACGCGAACCAGGCCCTCGTCGACAGGCTCGGCGTCATCGCCGAGCGCAAGGGGGCGACACGCGCGCAGATCGCGCTCGCCTGGCTCCTGTCGCGCAGGCCGTGGATCGTTCCGATCCCCGGCACGCGGAAGGTCGGACGGCTGGAGGAGAACATCGGCGCCGCTTCGCTCGAGTTGTCTGCCGAGGACTTGCTTGAAATCGAGGCGGTCGCGTCGGCAGTCCAGGTGCAGGGGGACCGCTATCCCGAAGACTTCATGAAGCTCTCCGGCGGCTGAGCCGGAAGTCTTGGCGAAGTCTTCCGGCGCTGCGGGACAGCCCGCGGCGGCCGCCCGATCAGCCGCCGGGCGACGCGACGAAATCGCCGGCCGTCACGACGCGACCGCTCATGCCGGCGTCCGCCAGCAGGCGCCGGTCGCCGGTGATCAGGCACAGGTCGGCCCGCAGGGCGAGCAGGTCCCGGAGCATCTGGTCGCCGGGATCGGGAGCGGCGGCGGCCGCCCGAGTCGGTACCAGCACGATCGCGTGCTGCGCCAGGTCCGTCAGGATGGTTTCGACGTCGTCGACGGGCAGGCCGTGGAGTCGAAGCAGCTTCGGTCGCGTGAGCACGGCGTGGTACTCGGCCAGCAGGGCTTGCGAGACGACGAACGGGAACGACGCTACCAGCATCCCGTCGAGTACGCGCGCCACCGGCGAGGCCGGGTTGGCCGTCAGCAGGCCGGCGACGACCACGTTCGTATCGACGATGAATGCGCGCGGGGTCACGGGCCCGTCCTTCGGAGCGGCCGTGCGGCCGCGCTCACTTGCGGCCGCGCACGGCGTCGACTTCTTCCTGCGCCGCGGCGATGGCGGCCGGCTCGTCGAGCTGGCTGTGCGAGCGCGCGCGACGCACCAGTTCGCGGGCGTCGGCGCGCGACTTGATGCCGTAGAACTCCAGGCTCTCGTCGATCAGCTCGCCGATCGTCTTGTCGCGCTGGGCCGATGCCTCCTTCAGCGCCCGGTAGCGGGCCTCGGACAAGGTGATGGTGAGACGGCTCATTCGATCCTCGCGCGGGTGTGTCTGCGTTGATGTCTGGATGCGTTGGTGCTGAATCATACAGACATCATGGTGCGGCTGCCGCGGTTTCACGGCCGCGACGCGCCCGAGGCGAGGCGGGCCGGCGGCGCCTGCCAGCCGCCGCCGAGTGCCTTGTACAGCGCGACCAGGTCGACGGCGGCGGCGGCGCGGGTCTGTTCGAGCGCGGCTTGCTGGTCGCGCCAGTCGCGTTCGGCATCAAGGCGGTCGGCCAGCGGCGTGTCGCCGAGTTCGAAGCGCCGTGCGGCGGTGTCGGCCACGCGGCGCGTCGAGGCGAGCGCATCGGACTGGGCCTGCAGCGCCTGCAGCCGCTGCTCGTACTGCACGAGCGCGCGTTCGGCGTCGGTCAGCGCGGCCAGCACCGCGCGCTCGTAGCCGAGCGCGGCGGCGCGCTGGCGCGATTCGGCGGCCTGGATCTCGGCACTCACGCGGCCGCCGTCGAACAGCCGCCACGACAGCAGCGGGCCGATCGACGCGCGGCGGCTGCCGGCGTCGAGCAGGTCGCCCAGCGCGAGCGCGCGCACGCCGGCGCCCGCGCTCAGCGACAGCTTGGGGAAGCGCTCCGCGGTGGCGACGCCGATGTCCGCATCGGCCGCCGCGAGCCGGCGCTCGGCGGCGATCACGTCGGGCCTGCGCCGCAGCAGGTCGGCGCGCTCGCCGAGCGGGATCGGCGCGAGGGTCGGTCCGGCGGCGGGCTGCGGGGCGACGCGGTCGGCCGGCGTCGCCGCCCGGCGGATGGACAGTCCGGCGGCTGCGCCCGCTGGCGCGTCCGACGCAGTGTCCGCCTGGCCGTCGACGGACCCGAGCCGCGATTCCGCCATCCCATCGACCAGCCCGAGCTGCGATTCCGCCATCCCATCGAGCAGCCCGAGCTGCGACTCCGGCAGCCCGCCGGTCAGCAGGCCCAGGCCCAGTGCGGCGGCGCGCAGGCGCGCCTGCAGGTCGGGCAGCGCGGCGGCGGCGCGGTCGCGCTGGGCGTGCAGGCGGTCGAGGTCGGCGCGCGCGAGGTCGCCGGCGGCCAGCCGCAGCCGCGCGAGTTCGAGCATGCGGTCCAGCGCCTGCAAGGACGCGGTGCGCGCCGCCATCTCGCGCTGCGCGCCGCGCAGCACGAAGTAGTTGCGCGCCACCTCGGCCGCCACGCTGGCGGCGGCACCCTGCGCATCGGCCGCGGCCGCATCGAGGCCGGCGGCGGCCGATTCGCGTGCGCGGCGCTGGCCGCCGAACAGGTCGATCTCCCAGCTCGCGTCGAAGCCGGCGTCGGCGACGGTCTGGGTGGCCGGGCGGGAGGGGTTGAACTCGGGGCTGTTCTCGCTCGACAGCCGGCGCGAGACGCTGGCGCCGAGGCTCGCCGACGGCCGCGATGCCGCCTCGGCCCGGCCGAGCAGCGCCCGCGCGCCGGCGATCGCCTCCTGCGCCTGGCGCAGGTCGAGATTGCGCGCGAGCGCGGTGTCGACCAGCCGGTCGAGCGCCGGGTCGTCGAAGGCCTGCCACCAGCGCGCGAGGCGGGCGTCGTCGGAACGGGCGTCCGCGGACGGCGCGGCGTCGGGCGGGTCGGACGACGCGTTGGCTGCGCCGGCGGACGAACCGGGGTATGGCCCGGCGCCGGGACCAGCGCCCGGACCAGCGCCCGGACCGGCGACCGGAGCGCCGCCCGGACCGGCGACCGGAGCGCCGGACGGACCCGCCGGCATGCCCGCCCGAGTCACGCCCGCCCGGCTCCAGCCGCTGCCGGTGTCGATCGCCGGCACACGATGCTCGGGCGCGACCGCCGCGCAGGCGGACAGCAGCGCGAGCAACGCCAGCGGCACGCGCCGCATCACCCGGTTCGATCGGCAGGCGTGCGGGCGGAAATCCTTCGGGACGGGAGAATCAGAAGAGCGGTTCATCGTCGACCTCATTGCAGCTTGCTGCGCACGAACAGCGTGGCGAGCGTGAGCGTGACCGCGGCGATCGCCGCCATCGGCCAGGCGTTGGCGAAGACCTCGGCCGGCGGCAGCGCCTTCATGAAGCTGCCGTGCAGGATCACGAGGAAATGCTTCAGCGGGATCGCCTGCGCGATCCACTGCAGCAGCTCGGGCATGTTGGCCACCGGCGTCGCGAAGCCGGACATCAGCACCGCGGGCACGCCGATCGCGAAGGTGCCGAGGATGGCCTGCTGCTGTGTCGAGCAGACCGACGAGATCATCAGCCCGATGCCGACCATCGACAGGATGAACAGCATCAGGCAGGCGAACAGCAGCCCGAACGAGCCGGTGAACGGGATGCCGAACAGGAACACCCCGGCGCCGATCATCACGCTGGCGAGCACGGTGCCGACGAGGAAGGCCGGCACCGTCTTGGCGACGATGATCTCGGCCGGCGTGCACGGCGACACCAGCAACTGGTCGAAGGTGCCCAGCTCGCGTTCGCGCGCGATCGACAGCGCGGTGACCAGCAGCGCGATGAAGGTGGTCAGGATGCCGGCCAGCCCGGGCACGACGAACCAGCGGTAGGTCAGGTTCGGGTTGAACCAGTGCCGCACCGCGACCGCGTCGGCCGGCGCGCGCTGCGCCAGCGTGGCGCCGGCGTTGGCGGCGATCGCGTTCAGGTAGCCCAGCGTCACCTGGCCGGCGTTGGCGCGGCGGCCGTCGATCACCACCTGGGCCACCGCGGTGCGGCCGGCGGCGGCGCGCCGCGAGAAGTCCTCCGGGATGTCGATCGCGGCGATCACGTCCTGCCGGTCGATCATCCGCGCCATCTCGGATTCGCTGCGCGCGACGTGCAGCGTGCGCACCAGGCTCGACGCGCCGAGCTGCGCCACCAGCTCGTGCGACGCGCGGCCGGCGTCGCGGTCGAGCACCGCGATGTCGATGTTGCGCACTTCCAGCGTGGCGGCGAACGAGAACACCAGCAGTTGCACGATCGGCGGGCCGATCAGCACGAAGCGGCTGCGCGGGTCGCGCAGCACGCTCAGCAGCTCCTTGACGATCTGGGCACGCAGGCGGGAGAGGGCGGCTCGCATGGGGTGGGTCCGGTGGAAGGGGGCGATCGCTGCCGCGATCAGGTGTCCAGGCTCTTCTTCGTCTTGGCCGCGGCGACGGCGAAGAACACCAGGCCGATCGCCAGCATCGCGGCGAGCTGCGGCAGCAGCAGCGGCCACACGTCGCCAGCGAGGAATACGGTCTGCAGCCCGGTGTTGAAGTAGCGCGCCGGCACCACGTGCGTCAGCCACTGGATCGGCTCCGGCATCGAGCGGATCTCGAACAGGAAGCCCGACAGCAGGAAGGCCGGCAGGAAGGCCGTCAGCAGCGCCACCTGCGCGGCGACGAACTGGTTGCGCGCGATCGCCGAGATCAGCAGCCCCTGGCCGAGCGCGGGCACGAGGAACACCGACGACAGCAGCAGCAGCGCGAACCAGGAGCCGCGCAGCGGCACGCCGAACACGCCGACCGCAAGCGCCGCGCCGCCGATGGTGGCGAGCAGCCCGAGCACGAAGTACGGCAGCAGCTTGCCGACGAGGATCTCGACCACGGTGGCCGGCGTCGACAGGATCGCCTCCATCGTGCCGCGCTCCCATTCGCGCGCGACCACCATCGCCGTCAGCAGCGTGCCGATCATCGTCATCACGATCGCCAGCGCGCCCGGCACCAGCGCGCGCCGGCTCTCCAGCTCCGGGTTGAACCAGAAGCGCGGTTCGAGCGACAGCGTGGGGGCGCCGGCGCTCGCCGCAGCGCCGCCGCCGGCGCCCGCGCGCCCGGCCTGCCACAGCCCGACCACGCCCGTCGCGTGGTTCGCGACGAAGCTCGCGGTGTTGGGCTGCGTGCCGTCGGTCACGATCTGTACCAGCGCGCCGGGCCGCGCGGCGGCGAGCCGGCGCTCCAGATCCTGAGGGATCACGACGAAGCCGCGCAGCCGGCCCGCGACCACGCCGGGCTCGACCTCGCGCCGGTCGCGTGCCGGCGTGACGGCGAAGTAGCGGCTGCCCGCGAACGCCGCCGCCAGCGACTGCGCCGCGCCGCTGTCGGATTCGAGCACCACGCCGATCGGCACGCGGCGGATGTCCAGCGACACCGCGTACGCGAACAGGAACAGCATCACCACCGGCAGCACGAATGCGATCAGCAGGGCCGACGGGTCGCGCAGCACCTGCAGGCTTTCCTTGTGGACCAGGGCCAGCAGTCGCCGGGTCATGACAGCCCCTCGGCCGACGGGTCGCGCTGCGCATCCACGCGCCGGATCAGCTCGATGAACGCATCTTCCATCGTCGGCTCGGCGCCGCCGGGCGCGGCGACGCTGCGCTTCAGCGCGTCCGGCGTGTCCAGCGCGATCAGCCGGGCGCGGTACATCAGCGCGACGCGGTCGCAGTATTCGGCCTCGTCCATGAAGTGCGTCGTCACCATCACCGTCACGCCGCGGCGCACCAGGCCGTTGATGTGGGTCCAGAACTCGCGCCTCGTGATCGGGTCGACGCCCGAGGTCGGCTCGTCGAGGAACAGCACCGGCGGCCGGTGCATCAGCGCGCAGGCCAGCGCCAGCCGCTGCCGGTAGCCGAGCGACAGGTCACCGGGCGCGGCGTCGAGGAAGCGGCCGAGCTCGAAGGTGTCGACCATCTCGCCGATGCGCTCGGCCTTGACGGCGCCGGTGAGGCCGTACACGCCGGCCGAGAAATCGAGGTTCTGGCGCACCGACAGCAGGCCGTAGAGCGAGAACTTCTGCGCCATGTAGCCGAGCCGGTTCTTCGCCTGGCTGGGCGCGCGGGCGAGGTCGAACCCGACCACGCGCGCGGAGCCGGCGCTCGGCTTCAGCAGCCCGCAGAGCATCTTGAAGGTGGTCGATTTGCCGGCGCCGTTCGGCCCGAGCAGGCCGAAGATCTCGCCCTGGCGCACGTCGAAGCTCACGTCGTCGGTGGCGGTGAAGGCGCCGAAGCGGCGCGTCAGGTGGCTGCAGGAGACGGCGATGTCGCTGTCCAGCCGCACCGGCGGCATGCGCTCGGCGATGGCCGAGCGCCCGCCGGGCCGCCGCCAAGCAGGTCGACGAAGCATCCTCGAAGCGCGGTGCGACCAGCTCGAGCGTGCTGCCGGCATCCTGCGCCAGCGCGCGCCTGCCGGCCTCGGCGCCGGCGCGCAGCACCAGGCGCACCGCACGGCCTGGATCACGCCGTCGCCGACCGAGGGCAGGTCGAGCGCGCGCGACAGCACGATGCGCCGGTCGCCGGGCGGATCGGGCAGGCGGAAGCTGCGGCCGGCCAGCGTGCGCGTCAGCTCGGCCGGCGGGCCGTCGTAGAGGCGCCGGCCCTGGTCGAGCAGCAGCACGGTTTCGCAACGCTCGGCCTCGTCGAGGTAGGCAGTGGACCAGACCACGGCCATGCCCTCGCCGGTGAGTTCGGCGACCATGCGCCACAGGTCCTGCCGGCTGACGGGGTCGACGCCGACGCCGGGCTCGTCGAGCAGCAGCACGCGCGGCCGCGCCATCAGCGCGCAGGCCAGCCCGAGCTTCTGCTTCATGCCGCCGGAGAGCTGGCCGGCCAGCCGGGTGGTGAAAGGCGCCAGCCGGGTGAAATCGAGCAGGCGCTCGAACTGGTGCTGCCGGTCGTGCGGCGGCAGGCCGCGCAGCGCGGCGTAGAGCCGCAGGTTCTCGATCACCGACAGGTCCTCGTACAGGCCAAAACGCTGCGGCATGTAGCCGGTGAGGCCGGCGATGCGCGACTGCCCGCTGACGGTGTCGACGCCTTCGACGCGCACGTGGCCGGCGCTCGGCGCCATCAGCCCGGCCATCAGCCGCATCAGCGTGGTCTTGCCGGCGCCGTCGGGGCCGACCAGCCCGGTGAGCCGGCCGGGAAGGATCGTCGCGTCCAGGCCTTGCAGCGCGACGACGTTGCCGAAGCGCTTGACGACCCCTTCGATGCGGACGCCGGGTTCGGGGGCCATGGCCGGAGCGCCCGGCGCGGGTGCCGTGCCGGGAAGGGCGGTGAGCGTCGCCATCTCAGGACTTGCCTGCGCCTGCGCCAACGCCAGCGCCAGGCCCCCCGCCCGAGCCCACCTGCACCGTCACCGGCATGCCCTGCCGCAGCGCCCTGGCCGCTCCCGGCAGCACGATGCGCAGGCGGTAGACGAGGTCGGTGCGCAGGTCGGCCGTCTCCACCGACTTGGGCGTGAACTCGGCGCGCGGCGACACGAAGCCGACGACGCCGGCGAAGGCCTCGGCCGTGCCGTCCGCGCGCACCGTGACCGCGGTGCCCGGCGCGAGCTGCGGCAGTTGCGGCTCGCTGGCGTAGGCGCGCACGTACACCGGGTCCTGCAGCGAGAGCGTCAGCACCGGCGCACCGGCGGCCGCCATGCTGCCC
The DNA here is from genome assembly GCA_044223035.1 of Piscinibacter sp. Classification (GTDB taxonomy): domain Bacteria; phylum Pseudomonadota; class Gammaproteobacteria; order Burkholderiales; family Burkholderiaceae_C; genus JBGAMJ01. Next base: position 18,811 of record JBGAMJ010000027.1, on the reverse strand, counting down.
GGCTCGCGCACCCGGGTGCTGACCACGCCGTCGGCCGGCGCCAGCAGCCGGGTGTCGGCGAGCGCCGTCTGCGCCTGCGCCAGCGCCGCCTCGGCCGCGGCGACGCGCGCTTCGCCGGCGGCGATGTCCTCGCGCCGCGACCCTTCCTGCCGCAGCGACAGCCCCTGGCGCGCCGACGCCAGCGCGGCCTGCGCCTGGTCGCGGTTGCTGCGTGCGGCGTCGACGGCCTTCTGGCTCGTCGCACCGGCGGCGAGCAGGCCGGACTGGCGGTTCCATTCGCTGTCGGCTTGGCGCGCGGCGGCCTCGGCCTGGCGCACGGCGGCGTCGGCCTGCGCCACCTCCTGCGTGCGGCTGCCGCGGCGCAGCTTGTCCAGCTCGGCGTGGGCGCGGGCGCGCTCGGCCTGCGCGGCGGCGATCGCATCCTGGAAGGGCTGCGGGTCGAGTTCGGCCAGCAGCGCACCGCGGCGCACCGCGGCGCCTTCGTCGACGGCCACGGCGGCCACGCGGCCGGGCTGGCGGAACGCCATCTCGACCTCGCGGATGTCGACGTTGCCGTACAGCGTCAACGGGCCGCCGGTGTCGTGGCCGCGCGCCCACCAGGCGTAGCCGGCGAGGCCGGCGGCAAGCAGCGCCACGCCGATCCCGGCGACCAGCACGATGCGGGGGGGCTTGTTCATCGTCTACTCCTCGATCGGGAACATCGCGGCGATGCCGCGGTGCAATTGCTGGCGGATGGCGGCCAGCTCGGCGTCGCCGATCCGCTCCCAGCGCATCTGGCGCAGCACCGCGGCCCGCGCGGCGCGGAAGACCATCACCTGGCCCAGGATCGTCACGACCTGCAGGCGGATGGCGGTGTCGTCGGGGGCGGGGGACACTGCCGCCGCGTCGGCGCCGTGGATGCGCCCGACCAGCCGCGTCAGCAGACCCAGCACGCGGCCCATGAAGCCGTCGTAGAGCAGCTCGAACGCCGCGGTCGGCGCCTGCTGCTCGCGGATGATCAACTGCGCCCACGGCGCCGACGCCTCCTGCGCCATCAACCCGGCCATGCCGTCGGTCAGGCGCAGCAGCAGCGGCAGGTAGCGTTCGCGCCGCGCGGCGGGCGTGTCTGGCGTGGAACGGGGTGTTGAACCGTCGGCCGATCCCGACGCCGAACCTGACGCCGGCCCGGCCTCCAGCGCCGCCTCGATCGCGTCGGCCAGCGGCCCGATGCGTTCGGTGATCTGCTGGCGGATGTGCTCGAACACCGCGAGGTACAGCCCTTCCTTGTGGCGGAAGTGGTAGCCGATCAGCGCCTGGTTGACGCCGGCCGCCTGCGCGATCTCGCGCGTGCTGACCCCATGGAAGCCGGCGCGGGCGAACACCTCGAGCGCGGTTGCGACCAGCGCGTCGCGCGTGCTGTCGCCGCGCGCGGCGGGGACGGCCGGCGGCGGTGCGGGCGCCGGCACCGGCTCGGCGGAAGGCTCACGGGAAGGAAGCGAGTTCATACATAGAATATAAATTGATCAATCAAGTAAGTCAATCGATCAATTGAGAAGTTCGCGTCGCAGTCAGCGGGCGTGCATGGGCTTCAGACCCGCCGATTTGCGAGCAGCCGCTGCTTGTCGTGTCCGCGCGGCGCGCCGACCGTGACCGCGCCTTCCTCGCACCGACCGCGACCCCGGGCTGTTGCCGGACCGGGCGGCCGCGGTGTCGATCACCCACCCGCATCGGTTACCCTCCCGCGCGCCCATGTGGCGAGCGCGAACGCTTGCGCCACGAGTGATTGCGCACGGGCGGTGCCGTCGACGAGCCGGAGCACGAGGGCGAACAAGGATGAAGTACGGCAGAGGAAGGTTCGCGTGAGCCTGGAAGGACAACTTCTCGATCGGAAGTCCTTGCGGGCAGTGACCGGCAAGTCGGCGGACTGGAACGAAATCGCCAAGGACTGCATCGCCTTTGCCAATGCAACGGGCGGTCGGCTGTTGCTGGGCATCGAGGATGGACAGGATGCGCCGTCAGTTGGTCAACAAATCCCCGCGGACCTGCCCGACACCGTTCGACGCAAGCTGGCTGAGCGCACCGTGAACGTTGCCGTGCTGGCGGATATCGTCATCGCCCCCAATGGCGGTCAGTACATCGAACTGCGTATTGCTCGTGCCCTGGCTGTGGCATCGACCACCGATGGCCGCTACTTTTTGCGCGTGGCCGATCAGAGCAAGCCCGTCACGGGCGACGACGTGATGCGATTGGTCAGCGAGCGTTCCGCGCTTCCGTGGGAGACGCTGACCACCCTGCATGTTCCTCGTGTCGAGGCGGATGCCACCAGGCGCGATGCGCTGCTGCGGGCATTGCGCGCTTCCGACCGTGTCAAAGCATCGGTCAAGGAGAAGTCCGACGATGAGTTGCTCGACCACTATCAGCTCGCGCGTGGGCACGACCTCACCAACTTGGGCGTTCTCTGCCTTGGTCGCCAGCATGACCGTGCCCAACTGACCACGGCACCGGTCATCCAGTTCATCAAGTACGACGAGCGCGGCCAGAAGGTCAACAAGCTGGTGTGGGATGACCACACGCAGAGCCCGATGGACCTGATCGAGGCGGTCTGGCTGGAGGTACCCGATTTCCGTGAGCGCTACGAACTGCCCGATGGTCTGTACCGCCAGAACGTGCCCGCCTTCGACGAAATCGTGGTGCGCGAACTCCTGGTCAACGCGCTGGTCCATCGCCCCTATACCCAGCACGACGCACTGACCGCACGCGAACTCGTCGCCACGCTGGAGCTGACTTCTGCCGAAGCGCTGTCGCCCTGGCTCAAGCGCCTGCTGGACTGGCATCTGGTGCATAGCGCTGGCCGCACCCAAGCCACGCGCTATTTTGTTGATCCGGGTCTGTTCCGAAGCCTGAACTTCACGGGCGAGACCACCCTCAAGCGCATTGAGCCGCACCGCTTGGCTGCGCTGGTGCTTGAAGACCTACAGCGCTACCCCGAGTCCGCCATCAGCGACATCCACCGGCGCATCGGTGGCGAGATTCATCCGAAGCAAGTCAAGCGTGCGTTGGAAGCGTTGATCGAGCGCGGCGCCGTGCGCTTCGAAGGCAACTTCCGCTGGCGGCGGTACTGGGCGGCGTCATGAACACGCTATCGGACAACTGGCGCCATATCGGCGACAGTGGGGCGATAGCAGATGGGCGATACCCCGGCGCCGGCCCCATGAATCAAAGACTTGTATTGCCCTTGCGCCGCGCGCCATGGTCGATAGACGCGTGCGAGGCGCGGGAGGAACACGGATGACGCCGGAGGCCTCCACACGCCGGCAACCGTGCGTGCCGAACGGGTGTCGCAACCCGGGGCGCTGCCGGGACGCGGCCGACCGGCCTTGAAGCGTCGCCACGGAGCGCGCGGCGGCCCGGATCGAACCGCCTTCGCCAACCCGGCCGAATCCGCGCCCACCCGCATCGGTTACCCTCCCGCGCGTCCATGTCGCGAGGGGGACCGCCTGCACCATGAAGAGCGCGCTCTTCGTCGATTTCGACAACGTGTTTTCGCAGTTGCGCCAGTTGCAGCCCGAGGCGGCTGAGCGCTTTGCGCGTCATCCGTCGGAGTGGATCGGCTGGCTGACCGGGTCGCTGGCGCTGCCGGACCCGCATGAGGAGGGGCAGCGCCGGCGGCTGCTGGTGCGGCGCTGCTACCTGAACCCGAACTGGTACCAGACCTACCGCCACGCCTTCCTGCGCGCCGGCTTCGAGATCGTCGACTGCCCGCCGGTGACGAGCCAGGGCAAGACCAGCACCGACATCCACATGGTGCTCGACGTGGTCGAGCTGCTGCAGCACGAGACGCGCTACGACGAGTTCATCGTCTTCTCCGCCGACGCCGACTTCACCCCGGTGCTGCGCAAGCTGCGCCGCTACGACCGGCGGACGACGGTGCTGGCGATCGGCTTCCCGTCGGCGGCCTACCAGGCGTCGGCCGACCTGCTGATCGACGAGCGGCTGTTCATGCAGGAGGCGCTGGGGCTGGGGCGTTCCGGGGTGGAGCCGGTGGTCGGCGCGGGTGCGGGTGCGGGTGCGGGTGCGGCCGTCGGCGAGGCGGTGGATGCCAAGGCCGCCTCAGCGCTCGGGACGGCGAACGCCGCGGGCGCCGCAGCGGCGGCCGGCGCGATGCCGGTGCCGCCGCCGGCATCGGCGCCGGCGTCCGCCCCGCGCATCGTCCCGCGCCCGGCGACGCCCGACGAACTCTCCGCGATCGCCCAGCGCATCTGGGCCACGGTCGACGACTCGGCCCAGCCGGTCAGCGCCGGCACGCTGGCCTTGCGGCTGAAGCAGGAATTCCCCGAGGCGCTGGAAAACTGGAACGGCTGCGGCACGTTCAAGCAGTTCTTCCATTCACTCGGGCTGACGCGCCTGGCCTGGCTGAGCGGCTCCGGCGGCCGCCTGCTGGACCCGAGCCGGCACGACGCCGATGGCAACGCGCCCGACCCCGACCCGGATTCACCCTGGGCCGGCCACGGGGCGATGTACGCCGTCGTGCGCGAGGTGTGCGCGCTGACGGGCGCGCCGCTGCTGGCGCCGGATTGCATGCGCGCGGTGATGACCCAGCTCGTCGCCGACCTGCGCGAGCACGCGTTCGAACTGGGGCCGACGGCGCGGCGCGTCTGCACCCGCTGCCTGGAGGCCGACGGCCTGCGCGTGGCGCCGCGCGACGCCAGCTTCCTGCTGCGCGGCATGCAGCTCAACGGCCATGCGTTCGGCCACGGGCACGACGATCACGACACGCTGGCGTCGCGCCTCGTGAACCAGATGCTGTTCCTGTGCGAGCGCGAGCAGATGGTGCTGGACGAGGCGGCGGTGACGCACCTGCGGCAGTGGATCGGCGGCGTGCCGGCGGTGTCGACGCGGGAAGCGGCACCGCCTCCCGGCAGCATGCCCGTGTGAGGCCCGGCCCCGATCAGACCTCGATCCAGATCTTCCCGCCCTCGACCTTCGCCGGGAAGGTCTTCAGGTTCACGCACACCGGCGCGCCGAGCGCGCGGCCGTCGCGCACGTCGAAGCGGCCGTTGTGCTTCGGGCATTCGATGACGTGGTCCATCACCAGGCCGTCGCACAGGTGCACGTGCTCGTGGGTGCACAGGCCTTCGCTGGCGTAGACGAGGTCGTTGACGCGGTAGATCGCGTAGGTCTGGCCGGCGTGGTCGAAGCGCATCACGTCTTCGTCGTCGATGTCGTCGAATGCGGCGGCGGCAATCCATTGGGGCATGTCGTGTCTCCTGCTTGTTCTCGGTCGCGGTGGCGCGGGGTCGGCCCGGTGCGTGGGCCGAGGTTCGGGGGTGGAAAGATCGGGCCGACGGGGCGGCTCAGGCCGTGGCCGCCGGCAGCGGGCGCACCACGTGGTACGCGGGGTCGCGCGTCTGCCGCAGCAGCGCCGGGATGATCTCGGCGTAGGCGGCGACGGTGCTGGCGTACGCCGGCGGCGTGTCGCCGCGGATCGCCTCGTGCAGGCGCGGCAGCGCGTGGTACGGGACCATCGGGAACATGTGGTGCTCGACGTGGTAGTTCATGTTCCAGTACAGGAAGCGGAACACCGGGTTCATGTGCACCGTGCGGCAGTTCAGGCGGTGGTCGGTCACGTTCTCCGGCAGGCCGGCATGCTGCGTGAGCCCGAAGAACAGGTACAGCCAGGCGCCGTACAGGCTGGGCAGGCCGATGTACAGCAGCGGCAGCCAGCTGTGCGTGGCCACGGCCGTGCCGATCACCACCGCGTAGATGGCGACCCAGATGCGCGCCTCGCGGATCACCTTCGGCCACTCCATCTCGGGCACGAAGGTCTTCTCCTCCTCGCCCAGGCGGCCGAGCGCGTTGTTCAACAGCTTCGGCAGTTCGGCGGCCACGTGCTTGATCGCGAACACGTTCAGCAGCAGCGCCAGCCAGTCGGTGGGCACCGGCGCGGCGATCTCCGGATCGCGCCCGACGACCAGCGTGTCGGTGTGGTGGCGGGCGTGGCTCCAGCGCCAGACGGTGGGGCGGCGGAACACCTGGAACGACGCCACCTGGTACAGCACGTCGTTGATCCAGCGCGTCTTGAACGCGGTGCCGTGGCCGGCCTCGTGCCAGCGTGAATCGGCCGGGCCGCAATACAGCACGCCGTACAGCAGGAAGGCCGGGATCGCCCAGGCCGTGCCGAGCGCGAACCAGGCCAGCACGCCGCTGGCGACGATCAGCGCGTACCACAGCGCGGTGTCGCGCACGGCCTGCGCGTCGCTGCGTTGCATCAGTTGCTTCATCACCGGCCGCGGGACGGCGCACTTGTACCAGAGGGCGTTGACCAGGCCGGCGGCCTTGGCGCGCTCGCCGGCACCGCCGACCAGGCGGTAGTCGTCGCGCGAGGGCAGGGCGGCGGGCGCTTGCAGCGGGGTGCTCATGATCGGTGGATCTCCTGATGTGATTCCATCATCCGATGCCATCGCGGCGATGGGGAGGCGCTGCGGACTCGGTGTGAAGCGGATGCTAGGTTTCCGAGGGGAAGGAGGCAAATGCGTGGCCGCATTCACTGGCATTTTTCATCACATCCCGGGGCTGGGAATCTTGCATTCATTGCATTGACTCCACCCGCCGCATCCGCTGCGTCACATGTTCTCGGCCGTGTACAGCTCCACCGGCAGCGTCATCTGCACGCCGCGCGGGCGCTCGTCGCGGGGCTGCTTCAGCGCGTCCAGCATCGCCTGGACGACGGTGCGCGCGATCGCCGCCTGCGGCGTGCCCAGCACCAGGTCGATCACGCCGTCGGCCAGCGCGGCGCGGTGCTCCGGGGTCAGCTCGTTGCTGACGGTGACGACGTGGCCCAGCGGGTGGCCCGGAGGGCGCTCCGCGCGCAGCGCGCGCAGCGTGCCGGCCATGCCGCCGCCGCCCGCGTCGTACAGGCCGACCAGGTCCGGGTGGCGCCGCAGCAGGTCGAGCGTCACCTCGTGGGCGACCTGCGGGTCCTCCAGGTTGACCTGGGTATCGAGCATGCGGAACGCCGGCGCGTGCTCGCGCAGGTAGGCGCGAAAGCTCATCTCGCAGGCCTCGTGCCCCAGGTAGCGGTGGCTGCCGACCAGCACGCAGACCGGCCCCGCCGCCTTCGACAGCCGGCTGACCGCCCAGGCGGCGGTGCGCCCGCTCTTGCGCGGGTCGACGCCGACGTAGCCGGCGCGCTGCGGCGCGCTCAGGTCGGACAGCAGCGCGAAGGTCGGGCGGCCGTCGCCGTGCAGCGTCTCGATGGCGGCGCTGACGTGCGGGTGGTCCATCGCGACGACGCCGATCGCGTCCACCGACCGCCCGAGATCCAGCAGCCGATCGGCGATGCTGGCGGGGCTCAGGTCGTCCATGTATTCGACGACCGCCATGCACGTTCCCGGCCCCTGGGCGCTGGCGACCGCCGAGAGCTGGCGGCCGAACGACTGGTAGAACGCCTCGTGCCGCCGCAGCAGCAGGAAGCCCAGCGTGCGGATCTCGGTGTCTGCGCGCTCGATCAGGCGTGCGCGCATGAGTGCCGCGCCGTGGTAGCCGACGCGCTCGGCCGCTTCGATCACGCGAAGCGCGGTGGCCTCGCGCACCGGCAGGCGGCTGTTGAGCACGCGATCGACGGTGGCGGTGCTGACGCCCGCGGCCTCGGCCACGGTGGTCAGCGTGGCGCGGCGGCTCATGGAGGGCACACGCCGCAGGCGGCGGATGATGAGAATGCCGTGTTTCCATTCATCGTCGGGCGGCCTGGGCCGATGCGCAATGACAGGTTCTGATTGTGCGCCCGTGCGCGGGCCGACGCGGGCGCCGGCCCCGGTGCGTGCGTTCGGGCGAGGCCGCGGAGCCGCCCGCGGATCTCCGCGGAATCCCTGTCAAAATCCCCGCGGTCTTCAATCAAGGTCGATCGTCTGCATGGCGCCAGCGTTGCCACGCGCAAGTTTCAACGGTTCGCGGCTCGTGCGTCTGCTGGCAGAACTGGCGATCGTCGATGTCGCCGAGCCGCAGCCGTCCTTTGCGGAAAGATTGGGCCGCTGGCTGGATTGGACGGATGCGATTTCACTGTCTGCCACGCTGAACGCCGGTGACGCGGCTGGCGCGCCGGAACCTCGCCCCGGCATCCACGCTGCCGCGCAAACCGCAGGCCAGGCATTTGCCCGGGTGCGCACCGATCTGGCGCGTTCGATCCGCGCGGACGCCGTGTTCGCCGGCGAGCTGGCAGGCCAGGAACCGGCGATGCCGATACCCGGTGCGGCGGCGGAAGTCGCGAATGAATTCGCGCCGTTCCGCCGCAGCCATGCCACCCATCAACGGGCAATGGAAACCAGGATCGGCCCGCTGCGCGCCGAGGTGAGGGAAGCCCTGTCGGCCTGTTCCCCCGGCCTCGGCCGGCTCGCCGCCCTCGATGCCGTGCTCGACGACGCCCTGGCGGCCCGGGAGCGTCACCTGTTGTCGAAGGTGCCTTCCTTGCTCGAAAGGTATTTCGAGCGCCTGAGCGTGGTGCCACGGGAAACACGGTCCGGCACCGGCGGACCCGACGGCACGAGCGGCCCGCGAGATTCCGCGGGATCGTCGCCGGTGCCTGGCTGGCGGGCCGGTTTCTGCAAGGATATGCAGGCCGTGCTGCTCGCCGAACTCGAGATTCGGCTGCATCCGGTCGAAGGAATGATTGAAGCGCTTCGCAATGAGGTGACAAGGCGGTCATGAACAGACTATTCGGCGTGGTGGCCTTCTGCGTGGGGCTGGCCGCAATTTCATGGGTGGGTTTCGGATATATCGGCTCCAATCCGCTGGCACTGACGATGACGCTGCTCATCGGCGCGTTCTACGCGATGGGAGCGCTCGAGCTGCGAGGTTTCCACCAGGCCACCTCCACGTTGGCGCGGGCGTTGGCCGCCATTCCCGAGAATCTGCAGAATCTCGGCGAATGGATCGGCCGGGTGCCCCCGTCGCTGCAGAACCCGGTGCGCCTGCGCATCGAAGGCGAGCGCATCCATTTGCCCGGCCCGGCGATGACGCCTTATCTCGTCGGGCTGCTGGTGCTGCTGGGCATGCTCGGCACCTTCCTGGGCATGGTGGTCACGCTCAACGGCGCGGTGACGGCGCTGGAAAGCACGACCGACCTGCCGACGATCCGCGCGGCGCTCAGTGCGCCGGTCAAGGGCCTGGGTCTGGCGTTCGGCACGTCCGTCGCCGGCGTGGCCGCGTCCGCGATGCTGGGCCTGCTGTCGGCGCTGTGCCGCCGCGAGCGCTTGCAGGCGGCGCAGATCCTGGACACACGGATCGCCACCGTGCTGCGCCGCTTTTCGCGCGCCCACCAGCGCGACGAAACCTTCCAGGCCTTCCAGCTCCAGGCGCGGGCGATGCCCGAACTGGCCGACCGGCTTCAATCGATGATGGCGCAGATGGAGCGGCAGAACCTGGCCCTGAACGAGCGATTGCTTGCCGGCCAGGAAGGCTTCTACCGCGGCGCCCGCGCCGACCATCAGGCGCTGGCCGCTTCCGTCGACCGATCCCTGAAGGAAAGCCTGGCGGAATGCGCGCGCGTGGCCGGCGAGACGATCCGTCCCGTCGTCGAAACCACGATGGCGGGAATCGCGCGGGAAGCGAGTTCGGCGCACGAAAGAACGGCCGAAACGGTCCAGCGGCATCTGGACGGGGTTTCCACGCGTTTCGACGCGGCCGTCGGCACCGTGTCGGAAACCTGGCGCGAGGCGCTCGTGCAGCACCAGCGCAGCAGCGAGGATCTGTCCGGCGACCTGCGCCAGTCGCTGGCCGCATGGGTGGCGAATCTCGAGCGGCAATCGGCGTCGCTGATGGGCCGCCTGGGCGAGGTTCATGCGGCATGGCAGGCGGATGGCGCGGCCGGCGAGCAACGGCGGATCGCGGCGCTGACCGAATCGCTGGAGTCGATCGGGCATTCGCTGCAGCGGGAATGGCAGCAGGCGGGTGCACAGACCCTGCGCCAGCAGGAGCAGGTCTGCAAGACGCTGGAACGGACCGCGCTCGACATCCACGCCCGGGCGGAAGCTCACGCCGCCCGCACGATCGCCGAGCTGGGCCGGATGGTGCAGACCGCGTCGGAAGCCCCCCGGCTCGCGGCCGAGATGATGGGCGCGCTGCGCGAGAAACTCGCCGACAGCAGCGCGCGCGACAACGAACTGCTCGAAGAGCGCCGCCGCATCATGGCGGAGCTGGGCCAGGTGCTCGAGGTCGCCCACCGCACCGCCGATGAACAGCGACAGGCGATCGATTCGCTCGTGCAATCGTCGGCCGCGCTGCTGCAGCACGCCGGCGGCCAGTTCGCCGAGAAGATCGACGTGGAATCCACCCGCATGGCGGCTGCCGCCGCCCAGGTCACGGGCGGTGCCGTCGAGGTGTCGAGCCTGGGCGAAGCGTTCGGCTTCGCGGTGCAGCTCTTCGGCGAATCGAGTGCCGGGCTGGTCGCCGGCCTGCAGCGCGTCGAAGCGTCGCTGAACCAGTCGATGGCGCGCAGCGACGAGCAGCTCGCGTACTACGTGGCGCAGGCGCGCGAAATCGTCGACCTGAGCATCCTGTCGCAACGGCAGATCCTCGAAGACCTGAAGCAGGTCGCGAGCCGGCAGGCGACGCTGGCCGACGAGGTGGCGTGATGGACGAGATCGACGCCGGCATGGAGCAGACGGCGCCGGTCTGGGCCGTCTTCGGCGACCTGATGTCCGGATTGCTCGGCGCCTTCGTGCTGATGCTGGTGTGCGTGCTCGGCATCCAGCTCGAACTCGCCACCCATCTGCAAGACGAGGTGAAGAAGCGCCAGTCCGAGGAACAGCGGCGCCTGACGCTGGAACAGGCGCTGGCGGGGCCGCTCGCCTCGGGCCGCGTGACGCTGAACAACGGCCGCATCGGCATCAGCGGCAGCGTGCTCTTCGCCCTGAATTCCGACCAGTTGCAACCCGAGGGCCGGCAGCTGCTCAAGAGCCTGGCGGCGCCGCTGACCGTCTACCTCGGCACCCGCGACGAACTGCTGATGGTCAGCGGCTTCACCGACGACCGATCGGTGCGCGGTGGCAGCCGGCAGTTTGCCGACAACTGGGAACTGTCGGCCCAGCGGGCCCTGACGGTGACCCGCGCGTTGATCGAGGATGGCATTCCGTCGTCGTCGATCTTCGCCGCGGCGTTCGGCCCCGAGCAGCCGGTGGCCTCGAACGCCGACGGCGCCGGCCGGTCGCGCAATCGGCGGGTGGAAATGGCGCCGGTGCCGAAGACCGCTGGCGGGAATCCCAAGCCCCGTGAGTGAATCCGCGAACACCGGTGACGCGGACATGCCGACGGGCGAAGGGATCGAGCACGGGCCGGCCCTCGATGCGCTGCGCGAGCGCGGAGCGCACCGCCACGACCCGATCCGCTTCCGGTACCTCGAAGCCCTGGCCCGGCGGGCCGAAGCCCACGGCGGCGACGCGAGGCGGCTGCTGGACGACCGGCTGCACGAGGCGCTGGCGGACTATGCCGCGCGGCACCCCGGGCCGGTTCCGCTGCCCGGAGATGCCGCGAACGGCTCGGCTCGGGAGTTTTCCGAAGCCGGTCGCGATTCCCGCCGGCAGCCGGTCGGCGGCACCGTCCGGGAGAGGCGACGCGCCGCGCCCCAACGGGCGGAGCCTCGCCCCCGAGGCCCGCTGGCCGAGCTCGTCCGCTACCTTGCCAGCCAATCGCCGACGCAGGCAGACGACGCCGCCGGCGACGGCGCCGCCGGCGACGCCGCCGCTTCGAATATCGGAACCCGGGTCGAGCCGAAGGCGCTCCAGTTCTTCAGAGACACCTGGTCGAAACTCAACGTCGACCGCCAGTTGACCCGATCGCTGGCGAACGTGCCCGGAAATGCCGGCCCGCTGAATTCCCATCTGCTGGCGTTGCGAACCATCCAGTCGCTGCACGACATCTCGCCGGACTACGTCAACCGCTTCATGTCGTATGTCGACGCCTTGCTCTGGCTGGAGCAGGCAAGCCATGCCGGCCCGCCAGTACCGGCGAGCACGACGCGCGGCGACGGCGACCGGAAGCGCAAGGCCGGTCGCGCCCGGCCCAGGTAGCGGGGCGAGGGAGCGGCGGCCCGCCGTTTCCCATCCGCCTCTGCCGGCTTCCGCCTGGGCCGGCGGCGTTGCCGCGACAATCCGCGGATGAAGAAGCTGAACGCGACGGCCCTGGTGCTGGCCTTGGCCATGCCGGCGCTCACCTCGCTCGAGGTCGAGGCCGCCTGGGATCTCCCGCCGCTGGACAAGGTCCTGAACTACCAGCCCCGGCTGCCCTTGCAGGTGTACACCGCCGACGGCATGGAGATCGCCCAGTTCGGCGCGGAACGACGCCGCTTCGTGCCCATCGGCAAGATCCCGAAGCTGATGCAGGACGCGGTGATCGCGGTGGAGGACGCGCGATTCCGCGAGCACAACGGCATCGACCCCAAGGGCGTGGCGCGTGCGCTGCTCTCGATGATCACCGGCGGGCGCACGCAGGGCGCGTCGACCATCACGCAGCAGATGACGCGCACGGTCCTGCTCAGCCAGGAGCGCACCGTGCAGCGCAAGGCCAAGGAGATCGTCCTGGCGCTCAAGATCGAGGAGTCGCTGAGCAAGGACCGCATCCTCGAGATCTACATGAACGAGATCTTCCTCGGCCAGCGGGCCTACGGATTCGCTGCAGCGGCGCAGACCTATTTCGGCAAGACGCTGGACAAGCTCTCGATCGCCGAGACCGCGATGCTCGCCGGCCTGCCGCAGAACCCGTACTACGCCAACCCGGTCGCCAACCTCGATCGCGCCGTCGCGCGCCAGCACCTGGTGCTCGAGCGCATGCAGGTCACCGGCGTGATCAGCGCGGCGCAGGCAGCGGCGGCGCGCGCCGAGAAGCTCGTCATCCGCCCGCGGCTCGATACGCCGATCCATGCCGAGCACGTGGCGGAAATGGCGCGCCGCGTGGTGGTCGAACGCTTCGGCGCCGAGGCCTATTCGAACGGCCTGCGGGTGGTTACCTCGCTGCGCGCGGCCGACCAGCAGGCGGGCTGGGCGGCCGTCCGGCGCGCCGTGCTGGCCTACGACCGCAAGGGCAGCTGGCGCGGTCCGGAAGACCAGGAGACGCTGCCCCGGCTGGATGCCGAGCAGGAAGTCCGCAGCGCGGCGCAACTGCTGCGCGAGCACCGCGACGACGAGACCCTGCGCGTGGCGATCGTGCTCGCGGCCTCGCCGAAGGAGCTGCGCGTGCAGCTCGCCTCCGGCGAGCGCGTCAGCCTGAGCGGCGAGGGCCTGCGCTGGGCCCAGCCGGGCCTCGCGCCCAAGGCGCCGGCGGCGCTGGCACTGCGGCGCGGTGCCATCGTGCGCGTCCAGTCACAGGGCGGGGCCTGGGCGATCTCGCAATGGCCGCAGGTCGAGGCGGGCCTGGTGGCGCTGGACCCGGCCACCGGGCGCGTGCGCGCACTGGTGGGTGGGTTCGATTTCGCTCACCAGCCTTTCAACCACGTGACGCAGGCCTGGCGCCAGCCCGGCTCCAGCTTCAAGCCCTTCCTGTATTCGTCTGCCTTCGAACACGGCGTGATGCCGGCCACCGTGATCGACGACGCGCCCTTCACCTCGGCCGAGGGCTGGTCGCCGCAGAACAGCGACGGCCGCTTCGACGGCCCGATGACGCTGCGCGAGGCGCTGGCGCGATCGAAGAACCTCGTCAGCGTCCGGCTGGCGCAGCAGGTGGGTGCGGGCACGGCGCGCGACTGGGCCGGCCGCTTCGGCCTCGATCCGGCCCGCCAGCCCGACAACCTGACGCTGGCGATGGGCGCCGGCAGCGTCACGCCGATGCAGCTCGCCGGCGCCTACGCCACGCTGGCCAACGGCGGGTGGAACCAGGCTCCGGTGGTGATCGAGCGCGTCACCGACGCCCAGGGCAAGGTGCTGTTCGAGGCCCCGCCGGCGCCGCCGCTGGCAGAGGAGCGGCGCGCCGTTCCGGCACGCAACGTGTTCCTCACCGACAGCCTGCTGAACGACGTCACCCGCGTCGGCACCGCCGCGCGCGCCCAGCGCCAGCTCAAGCGCGGCGACATCTACGGCAAGACCGGCACGACCAACGACGTCGTGGACGCCTGGTTCGCCGGCTTCCAGCCGAGCATCGCGGCCGTGGCCTGGATGGGTTTCGACGAGCCGCGCAGCCTCGGGTCGCACGAATCCGGCGGTGCGCTGGCGCTGCCGATGTGGCTGGACTACATGGCGGTGGCGCTGCGCAACGTGCCCATTGCGCCCGCTTCGCCGCCGCCGGCGGGCCTGGTGCGGCAAGGCGACGACTGGCTGTACGAGGAGTGGGCGGGCGGTGGCTGGGTCGGCCACATCGGCGCGGATGCGAGCGTTTCGCGCATCGCGCCGCCGGTGCCCGTCGAACTGCCGGACGCGACGGGCAGCCAGCTGCGCACGAGGGAGCAGGGCGGGTCGCCCTGACCATTGCGGGTGCGGCGCGGCTGCGGCGCGGCTGCGGCGCGGCTGCGGCGGCCGCGAGGCGCCGAACCCTGCACTACACGCTTTCGGGCGTCTGGATTTCCAGCGGCACGACGATCTGCCGCAACCCGGCGCTGCCGGCCGCCTGCGATTCCGCCATCTGCGCCACGAGCGCGGCCGCGAGCGCCGGCAGCGGATGCGACAGCACCGCGTGCAGCAGCCCGCTGCGCAGGCTCTCGCGCGTGCTCGCCGTGAGGTCGTGGCCGACACCGACGACACGCCGGCCGGGCGGCGCGGCGCGCATCGCGCGCACGACGCCATCGACGCCGCCGCCGCCGACGTAGAAGCCGACGAGGTCGGGATGGCGGCGCAGCAGGTCGCGCGCGGCCTCCTCGGCGTGCTCGTCGCTCTCGAAGGTGACCTGCGTCTCGAGCAGTTCGAACGCCGGGGCGCGCTCGCGCACGTACGAGCGGAAGCTCATCTCGCACAGCTCCTGGCACTGGAAGCGGTGCGTGCCGACGAACACCGCGAGCGGCCCGCTCTCACGGGCCAGCTCGGTGACCAGCCACGCCGCGGTGCGGCCGACGCGCCGGTTGTCCAGGCCCGCGTAGCCGGCGCGGGCCGGGCTGGACAGGTCGGAGATCAGCGCGAACAGCGGCACGCCGCGCCCGGCGAGCTGCTCGACCGCCTCGCCGACCGTCGCATGGTCGGCACAGACGACGGCCAGCGCATCGACCTGCCCGCCCAGGCGCAGCAGGTGCTCGGCGACGGCCTCGGGCGCGAGGCTGGCGACGAACTCGACGCGCGCGCGCCCCTGCATCGATTCGCTCGCCGCGGTGGCGCCCGTCAGCGCGTCCGCCAGCGCCCGGTAGAACGGCGCCTCCGGCCGCTGCAACAGGAAGCCCAGCGTGCGCCGCGGCCGGGCACCGCGCACGCGCTCGCCGATCACCGCCGCGGCGCGAAAACCCAGCGCTTCGGCCGCCTCGCGGATGCGCTGCGCAGTGTCGGCGCGCACGCTGGCGCGGCCGCTCAGCACGCGGTCCACCGTCGACAGGCTGTGCCCCGATCGGCGCGCGACATCGGCCATCGTCGCGCGCGGTGCCTTTGACATACGTCACTCCATCGTTGACGTATCTTGACATGTTTCATGACAGGAAGGTGTCATTCATGTGCGCCCGATCCTATGCTTGCCTGACCCATCGAGCGAACACGGAGACAGACATGTCAAGCCAGAGCCTTCACGCCCGCTATACGCTGCGCGGCGAGGTCGACGCCGCCAACGATCTGCGCAACGACGACTTCGAGGCACGGGTCAACACGCGCTGGTTCACGCCGGAGGTCGATCGCAAGCTGCTGAAGAACCTGATGAAGCGCAGCGACCAGCCGGCGCTGCGCGACTACGGCCTGTGGATCGCCGGCCTGGTGGCGAGCGGCGTCGCCGGCGGGCTGGCCTGGGGCACCTGGTGGGCGCTGCCGTGCTTCCTGGTCTACGGCCTGCTCTATGCCGCCAGCGACCACCGCGCGCACGAGTTGTCGCACGGCACGCCGTTCAAGACGCGCGGCCTCAACGAGGCGTTCTTCGCGCTCGCCAGCTTCATGACGCTGCACGAGGGCCACTACTGGCGCTGGAGCCACACGCGCCACCACACGCACACCATCATCGTCGGGCGCGACCCGGAGATCGCCGTGCCGCGGCCGGTGCACGTCACGCACTTGCTGCTCGACCTGTTCTTCCTGCGCAGCGGCCCGGCGCAGATCCGCACGATCCTGCTGCACGCGGCCGGCCGCATCACG
This sequence comes from Piscinibacter sp., assembly GCA_044223035.1. Taxonomy (GTDB): domain Bacteria; phylum Pseudomonadota; class Gammaproteobacteria; order Burkholderiales; family Burkholderiaceae_C; genus JBGAMJ01. Next base: position 2,597 of record JBGAMJ010000027.1, on the reverse strand, counting down.
CCGGCCGCGGAGCACTTCGTGCCCGAGTCGGAGCGGGGCAAGATGGTGGCGGCCTCGCGCGTCTACGTGGCGATCTTCGTGGCGGTGATCGCCGCCTGCGCCGCCACCGGCAGCCTGCTGCCGGCGATGTACCTCGTGCTGCCGCGCTTCTATGGCGGCTTCCTGGCGCAGGTCTTCAACGTCACGCAGCACGCCGGCCTGGCCGAGGACGTGCACGACCACCGGCTGAACACGCGCACCTTCCTGACGAACCCGCTGTTCCGCTGGTACTACTCGAACATGAACTACCACATCGAGCACCACATGTTCCCGATGGTGCCGTACCACCGCCTGCCCGAGCTGCACGCGGCGATCCGCTCGCAGTGCCCGCCCGCCTACGCGAGCGTGTCCGCGGCTTGGAAGGAGATGTGGCCGGCGCTGCGCGCGCAGTCGCGCGACGTGGCGCACCAGGTGGACCGGCCGCTGCCGGCGTCGGGTGCCTGAGCGTCGGCGCGGGCGGCGGTCAGGCCGTCAGGCCGCCTTGCGGTACGCGGCGGCGAACGCGAGCGCGGCCAGCGCGATCGTCGCGGCGCCGAACTCGCGGGCGGTCGCGTAGATGTCGCCGCCGTGCGCCAGGCCGAACCCGGCCGCGACGGCCGGCACGCCCATCGCGAGGTAGGACACGACGAACAGCACCGACAGCACGCCCGCGCGTTCGTGCGCCGCGATCTGGGCGACGACGTTGCGCAGCGCGCCCTGGAAGCCAGCGCCGAAGCCGATGCCGGCGACCGCGGTGCCGAGCAGGAACAGCAGCACGGACGGCATCGACAGCGCCGCGGTGGCGAGCACCAGGCCGGCCAGCAGCGCCGCGGTGCCTATGCGCAGCAGCGCACGCGCGTCGCGCGCCTGCAGCATCACGACCGCCAGCGCGCCGCTGCCCGCCAGCACGAACAGCGCGACGCTGCCCAGCAGGATCGAATGCGAGCCGGACAGGCTGCGCAGCAGCGTCGGGCCGAGCGAGGCGTGGAAGCCGGCCAGCGCCCAGATCGCGACGATCGCCGGCGTGGCCAGCAGCAGCGGCCGGCGCGCCGCCAGCGGCACGTGCAGGCGCGGCGCCAGCGAGGCCAGCGCGCCGCTGCGGCGCTGCGCCGTCTCGGCGATGAATCCGATGCCCACCGCCTGCAGCAGGAACACCGCGCCGAGCAGCTCGTAGACCAGCCGCGTCGGCGCCGGCAGGAACTGCACCATCAGGCCGGCCAGCACGCCGCCGAGCGCGGTGCCGAGCATCGGCGCCACCGAGTTGGCGACGGCGCCGCGCGTCTTGTCGATGTCGAGCAGCCCGGCGCCGACGGCGGCCACCGCGGCCCCGGCCGACAGGCCCTGGATGACGCGGCCGAGCAGAAGGTCGGCCAGGTCGCCGGCCGTCGCAAACACCGCCATCGCCAGCACCTGCGCCAGCGCGGCGCCGATCAGCACCGGCCGGCGGCCGACGTGGTCTGACAGGCGCCCGGCGACCAGCAGCGCGGCCAGCACGGCGACGGCATAGATCGCGAAGGCCACCGTCAGCATCGTCGCCGAGAAGCCCCAGCGCGCCTGGTACAGCGCGTACAGCGGCGTCGGCGCGCTCGACCCGGCGAGGAAGCCGAGCGTCATCGAGGCCTGGAGGTAGAAGGCGACGCGCGGCGACAGGCGCCACCGGCCCCCGGCCGCAGGTTCCGCCGGAGCTGCCTCCCCGGCTGCCGGCCCGGCGGTCGCCGCCACGAGCCGCGCATGCGCTCCGATCGGGAGGTGCGGGACGACGGGCGCGAGCGAGGCGCGCGACGTGCTCGCTCCGAGTGGCGCAGCGGCGGTGCAGGGCACGGCAGCGGTCATGGGTGGAACCTCCGGTCGGGTTGAGTCGTCAGGCGATCATGAACAGACAAGTCTGTCTAGTTGTTGCACTATACAGACCGGTCTGGTAATGTCAACCGATGGACACGAAGAATCCCGTTCCGACCGAACGACGCTCCGCCCGCGAGCGCCTGCTGAGTGCTGCCGACGAGCTGTTCTACGAAGGTGGCATCCACAGCGTGGGCATCGACCGCGTGATCGAGCGCGCCGGCGTCGCCAAGGCGTCGCTGTACGGCTGCTTCGGCAGCAAGGACGAGCTGATCCGCGCCTACCTGCAGTCGCGCCATGAGGCGCGCAAGCGGCGCATCACCGCCGCGCTGGCGGCGCACAGCGGGCCGCGCGAGCGCCTGCTCGGCGTCTTCGATGCGCTGGGCGACTTGTTCGCGCAGCCGAACTACCGCGGCTGCGCGTTCGCGCGCGCGGCGGCGGAGTCGCGGCCGTCCGGCGGCGTCAAGAGCGCCTGCGACGACGCCCGTGCCTGGATGCGCGAGCTGTTCACCGGCCTGGCGAAGGACGCCGGCGCGGTCGATCCGGAGGCGCTGGCGCGCCAGTTGATGCTGCTCTACGACGGCGCGACGGTGTCGGCGCAGATGGACGGCCCGGGTGCGGCCGTGGCGGCGCGCGCCGCAGCGGCCGAGCTGCTGGACGCCGCCACGAACACGCCCAACGACGGTGCCGAAGACAGCGCCAAATACCGCGCCAACAACGGCGCCAAAAACGCCCGCGGC
>JBGAMJ010000214.1:0-6907 GCA_044223035.1 Piscinibacter sp. | reverse complement strand
TCGCACTCGGCGCCATGGCGCCCGCCTCGGCCTGGGCGCAATCGACGCTGCCCGCCAGCGCCGAAGCCGCGCTGCAGCGTCGGCTCGACCAGCTCGCGGCCGAGCTGTCGGCGGTGAAGGCCGAGCTCGAGGCGCTGAAGCAGCAGCGGCAGGCGCCGCCGGCGGCATCGGCCAGCGCCGCGGCATCCGCTCCCGCGGCCGCGACTGCGGCGCCCGAAGCGTCCGCCCGGTCGGAGCCCGACACGGTGCTCACGAGCTACGGCGAGATCAACTACAACCGCCCGCGCGATTCCAAGGCAGCACAGACCGACATGCGGCGCTTCGTGCTGGGATTCCAGCACCGGTTCGACGAACGGACCAAGGTCGTCACCGAACTGGAGGTCGAACATGCGATCGCCTCGGCCGACGACGCGGGCGAGGTCGAGGTCGAGCAGGCCTACGTCGAACGCGAGCTCTCGCCGCAGTGGGCGCTGCGCGCCGGGCTGTTCCTGATGCCGATGGGGCTGCTGAACGAGAACCACGAGCCCACCGCCTACTACGGCGTGGAGCGCAACTTCGTCGAGACCGCGATCATCCCCAGCACCTGGCGCGAGGGTGGCGTTCAGTTCGTCGGCGGATTCGGCAACGGGTTGACCGTCCAGGTCGGCGCCAGCACCGGCTTCGATCTCAACAAGTGGGACGCGGCGAGCACCGAGGGCGCGGAGTCACCGCTCGGCTCCGTTCACCAGGAACTGCAGCTCGCGCGCTCGCGCGACCTGTCGGTGTTCGGCGCCGCCAACTGGCGCGGCATCCCCGGGCTGACGCTCGGCGGCGGCGTGTTCACCGGAGGCGCGACGCACGGCCAGACATCGGCACGGTCGCGCGTCACGCTCTGGGACCTGCATGCGCGCTGGACGCCCGGCGCCTGGGACCTCTCCGCGCTGTACGCGCGGGGCACGATCTCCAACACCGCGGCGCTGAACCAGACGCTGGTCGGCAACCCCACGCTGATTCCGGCGTCGTTCGACGGCGGCTACGTGCAGGCGGCCTACCGCGTCTGGAGCCAGGGCGACATGGCGCTGTCGCCCTTCGCGCGCTGGGAGCGCTTCAACACCGCGAAGCGCTATTCCGACCTCGGCCCCGGCCTGACGCCCGACGCCGCGGCCGCCGAGCGCGTGTTCACCGTGGGCGCGAACTTCCAGATCAGCCAGGGCATCGTCGTGAAAGCCGACGTGCAGCGCTTCAAGTCCAGCCGCGACCTCGACCGCCTGAACCTGGGCCTCGGCTGGTCGTTCTGATGCGCGCGCCGACGCTGCTGGCCGCGACGCTGGCCGCGGCCCCGCTCAGCGTCTTCGCCGTCGACTACCTGACCGCCGAGCAGGCGGCCCGGCTGATGTTTCCCGACGCGGACCGGTTCGACGCGCAGGACATCGCGCTCGACGCCGCGCAGATGCGCAAGCTGGAAGACGCCGGCGTGCGGGCGCGCAGCGCGCGCTGGCGGGTCAGCATCGCGATCAAGCAGTCGCAGGTGCAGGGCTGGGTGGTGGTCGACGAGGTCATCGGCAAGTTCGAGCTGATCACCTACGCCGTCGGGCTGGCACGCGACGGAACGATACGGCAGGTCGAGATCCTGTCGTACCGCGAGAGCCATGGCGCCGAGATCCGGCTGCCGGCCTGGCGCCAGCAGTTCCGCGGCAAGCCGCCGGGCGACGCGCTGGAAGTCGGTCAGGACATCGCCAACATCAGCGGCGCCACGCTGAGCTGCCGCCACGTGACCGAGGGCATCCGCCGCATCGCCCGATTGGTTCAGGTTCTGCGGGCTGATGGGAGTTTGAAGTGAGCCTGGCGGCGCACGCGCGGTTGGTGGAGAGGGTGGGATTCGAACCCACGTCACGGGAGACCCGTGAACCGGATTTCGAGTCCGGCGCATTCGACCACTCTGCCACCTCTCCAATCGCGCTGACGGGGCTTCGGCGGGTCTTGCCGAGCCCAAGATTCTAACCCAAGGCGATCAGGGCTCGACCAGCAGCGTGAGCCCGGCGAGCCGAGGATCGTCGAGCTGCGTGCGCCAGGCCTGCCCGGGTTCGAGCGGCCAGGCGTCGGTCAGCGTGCCGGTGGTGACGACGTCGCCGGCGCGCACACGCCAGCCGTGAGGCTGGGCGGCCATCGCGTCGAGCCACAGGCGCAGCGCGGTGAGCGGGCCGTCGAGCACCGCGGCGCCCTGGCCGGCATCGACCGGTTCGCCGTCGCGCGACAGTTCGAGGCGGACAGCCGCCAGCTCCGGCGCCATCGCGCCGAAGCGCGCCGCGTCCACGCGCGGGCCGACCAGCAGCCGCGCGTGCAGGCCGAAGTCCGCCACCGTGTCCGGTGCGGCGAAGCGCCAGTTCTCGAAGTGCGTCTGCACGATCTCGAAACCGTGGGCGACCCAGGCGATGCACCCCGCCAGGCCGGCTTCATCGAGGCCCGGCTCGGGCGCACGTGCGAAGCCGAACACGATTTCGGGCTCCAGCCGCGGCTGCGCCATGCCCGCCAGCGACACCGTGGCCGACGGGGACGCCAGCAGTTCGAGCGTGCTGTCCCACACCGGCGCCCAGATCGGCGCGTGCACGCCGTACAGCGGCCAGATGCGGCGGTTGGTGAAGCCGATCTTGTAGCCGCGCACACGCTCGCCGCGGGCTTCGCGCTGCTGGCGCAACTCGTCGGCCACCGCGTAGGCGGCTGCCAGGTCGAAGCCCGGGTCGGCGGCGGTCGGCAGCGGGAGCAAGTGCGCGTTGTCACGCGCCGCGAGCAGCGCCGAGGCGAGCGCCGAATCGTTCATCGCGAAGGATCGGCGAGCGCCCACCGGGTCGTCATGACCCCAGCCTCGTCTGCCCGCCCAGGTACGGCCGCAGCGCTTCCGGCACGGTGACCGAACCGTCGGCGTTCTGGAAGTTCTCGAGCACCGCCACCAGCGCGCGGCCGACGGCCAGGCCGGAGCCGTTGAGCGTATGGACCCACTCGTTCTTGCCGCTCGCGCTCTTGAACCGCGCCTGCATGCGCCGGGCCTGGAAGGCCTCGCAGTTGGAGCACGAACTGATCTCGCGATAGGTGTTCTGTGCCGGCAGCCAGACCTCGAGGTCGTAGGTGCGTGCCGAGCCGAAGCCGAGGTCGCCGGTGCACAGCGCCACGACGCGGTAGGGCAGGCCCAGCCGCTGCAGCACCGCTTCAGCGTGGCCGACCATCTGCTCCAGCGCGTCGTTGCTCGCATCGGGGTGGACGATCTGCACCATCTCGACCTTGTCGAACTGGTGCTGGCGGATCATTCCTCGGGTGTCGCGGCCGGCGCTGCCGGCCTCGGAGCGGAAGCAGGGGCTGTGCGCGGTGAGGCGGATCGGCAGCGCGTCGGCCGCCAGCACCTGCTCGCGCACGGTGTTGGTCAACGAGATCTCGGAGGTGGAGATCAGGTACTGCTCGCTGCCGGCCGCCACCGCCTGGCCGCCCTCGCCCTGCTCGCCGCGGTAGACCCAGAACATCTGGTCCTTGAACTTCGGCAACTGGCTGGTGCCTTCGAGCATCTCGCGGTTGACGATGTACGGCGTGTAGCACTCGGTGTAGCCGTGCTCGCCGGTCTGCAGGTCGAGCATGAACTGCGCGAGGGCGCGGTGCAGCCGCGCGACCGGGCCGCGCAGAAAGCTGAAGCGCGCGCCGGAAAGCCGCGCGCCGGTGTCGAAATCCAGCCCGAGCGGCTCGCCGACGTCGACATGGTCTCGCGGCGTGAAGTCGAAGCTGCGCGGCGTGCCCCAGCGCCGCACCTCGACGTTGGACGACTCGTTCGAGCCGTCCGGCACACCGGCCTGCGGCAGGTTCGGCACCGCCATCAGCATGGCGGCGAGTTCGGCCTGCAGGGTTTCGAGCCGGTCGGACGAAGCGTCGAGCTCACCGGCGATGCCGGCGACTTCGGCCATTTGCGCCGAAGCGTCCTGCTGCCGGCCCTTCAACTGCCCGATCTGCTTCGACAGGCTATTGCGCCGCGCCTGCAGTTCCTCGGTGCGGGTCTGGATCGTCTTGCGCTCCGATTCCAGCGCCTGGAAGCGGGCCACGTCGAGGAAGGGCTGCGGCGACTCGCGCCGTTCGAGCTGGGCCACGACGTGCGCCAGGTCCTTGCGGAGCAGGTTGATGTCGAGCATGGGTGCGGACCGCGGTGCGCGGACTCCGGGGAGTGCGAAAGGCCGGCATTGTAGGCAGCGGGCCCCGGCGCGCCGCCCGGTCAGGCAGCCGGGCTCAGGCAGCCGGGCTCAGGCAGCCAGCGGCTGGTGCACGCGCAACTCGACGTGCGGCTTCTGCGCCATGCCCGGCATGCCGCGCGCGTCGCACAGGATGCGCGACGCGCAATCGGCGCAGCTGCCGCACTGCGTCGCGACGCCGAGGTCGATCTGCAGGCATTCGAGGCTGTGCGCGCCGTCGGCGACGGCCTCGCGGATCTGGTGCTCGGACACCCGGCGGCACACACACACGATCATGACGGTCTCTCGCTGTTCCTGGTTGGAAGGCGCCCGGTGCGCCTAGGGGTGTTCGCCCATCTGCGATTGCAGGTAGTTCTCCAGGCCGACCTTGCCGACCAGATCGATCTGCGTCTCGAGGAAGTCGATGTGCTCCTCGGTGTCGTCGAGGATGCCTTGCAGCAGGTCGCGCGAGACGTAGTCGCGCGCGGCCTCGGCGGCGGCGATGCCGTCCTTGATCGTCGCCTGGGCGCCGGTCTCGGATTGCAGGTCGCACTGCAGGATCTCGGGCACGTTCTCGCCGATCAGCAGCTTGCCCAGGTCCTGCAGGTTGGGCAGGCCGTCGAGCATGAAGATGCGTTCCATCAGCTTGTCCGCGTGCTTCATCTCGCCGATCGACTCCTCGTACTCCTTTTTCGCCAGCTTCGCGAAGCCCCAGTGCAGCAGCATCCGGTAGTGGACGAAGTACTGGTTGATCGCGGTCAGTTCGTTCTTGAGTTGCGCGTTCAACAATCGGAGAACTTCGGCATCGCCCTTCATTCGCTGGCTCCTGTGAGGTTGCTCTGAGCCGCCGGCGCGCGAGATTCGCTGCACTGCGGCCACTTCGGCGGGTGGTTCGACGGGACGCCATTCTGAGCGTTCCGCGCCGGTAGTACACCCAGACATCGCCAGCTCGCGGAGACATCATCTTAACTGCAACTCATTCCCATTTACAACCTGCGGTGTGGTGGGCATGCGAATGGGGGAGTCCTCGCATCGTCCGGGAACCGGCGGCGGGCAGCCCCGCCCTGACGGCGCCGCGCCTCGTTCCGTGAGCTTTCAGACACGGGCATGGTCTTTGTTAATGGGAGCCATTATCATTCGCGGGTAGGATCCGTCAGAACACGGGTTCGCGCCCGTTCAGGGCCTCCGCCCCGAACGGCGCTCGCCCCTCCTGCACGCCCTGCCCGACCCGAATTCCCGGGTGTCTTCCGAGCCCACCATGTCGATCACGAAGTTGTCCGAACTGCCGAACGGCGCCCACGCAACGGTGGAGCGCCTGGTCGCTGCGTCGACGGAGGTGGACTCCGCCGCGCTGCGCCGATTGGGCGAGATCGGCTTCCTGCCCGGTGAGCCGGTGCACCTGCTGCGCCGCGGGCCGGGCGGCCGCGAACCGCTCGCGGTGCAGATCGGCGACACGCTGTTCGGGCTGCGCCTGTTCGAGGCGCAATGCATCGAGGTGCGCGCCGCCTGATCAGGGGCGCCGACCGCATCACCGCCCTTCCATCCCCGAACAGCTCCACCGCTCCGCCATGAACAGCGCCCACGCCGCCGCCGCCACTACTCCGCCGTGGAGCGTCGCGCTGGTCGGCAACCCGAACTGCGGCAAGACCGCGCTGTTCAACCTGCTGACCGGGGCGCGGCAGAAGGTCGCCAACTACGCCGGCGTCACGGTGGAACGCAAGGTCGGCCAGCTGCGGCTGCCGCACGGCCGCAGCGTCTCGGTCGTCGACCTGCCCGGCGCCTACAGCCTGACGCCGGCGACGCCCGACGAGCAGGTGACGCTGGAGGTGATCGAGGGCAAGCGTTCCGGCGAAGACGCGCCGGACGCGATCGTCGCCGTCGTCGACGCCACCAACCTGCGCATGAACCTGCGGCTGGTGCTCGAGCTGCAGCGCCTGGGCCGGCCGATGATCGTCGCGCTCAACATGGCCGACGTGGCGCGCGCCCACGGCCTGGCGATCGACACCGCGCGGCTGGCGCTCGAGCTCGGCTGCCCGGTCGTCGAGACGGTGGCGATCCGCTCCGACGGCCACGCCGGGCTGGTGGCGCAGATCGAGGCGCAGCTCGACACGCCGGCGGCGGCCGTGGCGCCCAGCGGCGCGGTGGGCACGCCGCCCACGGCCGTTGCGCTGCAACAACGCGTGCGGGCCATCCTGGAGGTGGTCGCGCCGGCGGCGCCGCGCGTGCAACGCTTCCACCACCGCATCGACGCGGTGCTGATGCATCCGGTCGGCGGGCTCGCGATCCTGGCCGTGCTGCTGTTCCTGATCTTCCAGGCGGTGTTCTCCTGGGCCAACCTGCCGATGGACCTGATCAAGGACGGCATGGCGGCGCTCGGCGACTGGACCACCGCGCACATGGCCGACGGCCCGCTGCGCAGCCTGCTGGTCGACGGCGTCATCGCCGGCGCGGGCGGGGTGATCGTGTTCCTGCCGCAGATCCTGATCCTGTTCTTCTTCATCCTGCTGCTCGAGGATTCGGGCTACCTGCCGCGCGCCGCCTTCCTGCTCGACAACCTGATGGGCAAGGTCGGCCTGTCGGGCCGCGCGTTCATCCCGCTGCTGTCGAGCTTCGCCTGCGCGGTGCCGGGCGTGATGGCCACGCGCACGATCAGCCACTGGAAGGACCGGCTGGCGACGATCATGGTCGCGCCGCTGATGACCTGCTCGGCGCGGCTGCCGGTGTAC
>JBGAMJ010000026.1:0-53337 GCA_044223035.1 Piscinibacter sp. | reverse complement strand
GGGCCGCCGCGGCGCACTGGCGCCGGCGCGAAGCGAGAACGCCGGCGGCGCGCCGGCGCGAGGCGAGGGTGCCGGCGGCGCACCGGCGCGAGGCGAGGGTGCCGGCGGCGCACCGCCGCTGCTGTCGATCGTCGTGCCCGCCCACGACGAGGCGGAGGCGCTGCCGCGCACGCTGGCCGCGCTCGCCGCCTGCACCCACCCGAGCCTGGAGATCATCGTCGTCGACGACGGTTCGACCGACGGCACGGCGGCGGTGATCGAATCCTGGCGCCACCGCTTCGGTGCCGCGCCGCACTGCCGGCGCTTCACGTCGCGCCGCCACGAGCGCAACCGCGGCAAGGCGGCGGCCTTGAACACCGGCATCGCGCAGTGCCGCGGCGCGTTCATCGCCACGGTGGATGCCGACACCGAACTGCACCCTGATGCGCTTGCCCGCTGCGTCCGACACCTGGCCGCCGGCGGCGCCCCGGCGGTCGCCTGCCGCATCGAGGTCGCCCGGCCGCGGCGGCTGATCGAGCGGCTGCAGGCGGTGGAGTACGCGTCGGGGCTGCACGTCGAGCGCTGCGGGCAGGCGCTGGTCGGCGCCGTCTCGGTGCTGCCGGGCGCTGCGACGGTGTACCGCGCCGAGCTGCTGCGCCGGCATCCGTTCAGCGACCGCACGCGCACCGAGGATGCCGACCACACGCTGACGCTGGCCACGCTCGGCCACCGCGCGGACTGCCTGGATGCCGCCGTCGCCCACACCGAGGTGCCGGCCGGCTACGCCGCGCTGCGCGACCAGCGGGTGCGCTGGCTGGCCGGGCACCTGGAGTGCGTCGCCCGGCATGTCCTGGCGCCGCGGTCAGGTGGCGGTGATCGCGGCCGCACCGACGCGCGGTTTCTCGCGCTCACCTACCCGAACTTCGTGCTGGTCAACCTGGGCGGGTTGCTGATGCTCGGCTGCGGGCTGTATGTCGGCCTGCACCTGGGGTTCGGGCTGGGGCTCGACCCGGCCCGCACCGGCACGGTCCGCCTGCTCGGGCTGCCGCCGCTCGCCTGGGTGGCGGCCAGCGTCGGGCTGATCTACGCGCAGCGGCTGGCCGCGATCGTCGCCATCGTCGGCCCCGGCAGGCGCCCGCCCAGCATCGCAAGCGTGCTGCTGGAACCGCCGTTCAGCGCCCTGCTGTACCTGCACGCGCTGGCTTGCGTCATGCCGGCGTGGCGGCGGCGGAAGCGGTGACGCAGGCGGAGCTGCCGACGGACGCAGGGGCACCGGAAGGAGGGAAGCGGGATTGCGAGACGCTGGAATGCAGCACGCTGCATCCCCCGCGTGCAGTGCCAGCCCATGACTGCGGACGGCCACGAGCCGAAGATCGCGGACGACCGCTTCACGGCGCCTCGGTCGGTGGTTTGGTCTCGTTGAAGATCAGATTGGGCTCGTGCGGCTCAGCAGCTGTGCGCGAACCCAACCGGCCGACAACGCAGGACTCGTCAATGCGCCTCGCATGGTCCTGATCGATCTTGAGTGCTAGCCGCGCACCGCACTCCTGAAAGCGGCCGACAGCGCCGTAACCGCGTCGAGCGGCCGTCCTTGCTTTACCCGGGTGTGCAGCAGCACCGGTAGGCGCGGCAGCACGGGCAGCGCGAGCCTGGGGCCGACGTCCACCGCTCCAAAAGGCAACATGCGCGGAGCCAATGCGGCTACGCCGAGCCCCGCCATCACCGCCGCGGCGACCGCCGCCACGCCGCCGCCCACGAAGATTTGCGTCCATGGCACGCCGGCCTCATCGAGCAACTGGCTGGACAGCACGCGCACCCCGCAGGGCTCCGCCAGCGTGGCCACAGGCAGGGGCTCGTCCGCGCGATGCTGCCAGTGCGGCGACGCGAACCAGCCGAATGGCTCCTCAGTGATGAGCTCGCCGTCGTCGCGCCCGGCTTGCAAGCGCACCATCACCGCGTCAAGTTCTCGCCGGTCAAAGCTTTGCAGCAGGTCACCCGACGAGCCGATGCGGATCTCGATCAGCAACTGCGAGTCTTGCGCGTTCATGCGCGCAATCAGCGCGGGCAGCTCCGGCCCTGCCACGTGCTCGCTGATGCCGATTGTTAAGCGCTGCCGCGCCGCCGCCACCGCGAAAAGTGCGCGCTCATGCGCTTCCAACAACTCGCGCGCGCGCTCGAGGAAAGCCGCGCCGCGCGCCGACAGTTCCACATGACGTGGCGTACGCTCCACGAGCCGGCAGCCCAGCTTGTCTTCCAGCCGCTTGAGCTTCAAGCTCACCGCAGCCTGCGTGGTCTGCATAGCTTCAGCCGCGCGCGTGAAGCTGCCTAACTCCGCGATGCGAACGAAGGCTTGAACAGCGTGCAAGTCGAGAGGGCGATCATTCATTCTGTTTAATTATCATAGATATGTCTATTCATGGCTTTCCGAAATTTCTGTGCAGCGCTGCAATGCGGGCTGAACAACACGGAAAGGAATCTCCATGCCCCTGCTTCACATTTCCATGCGCGCCGGAAAGCCGGAAGCCCACCGGAAGGCGATCTTCGACGGCCTGTACCGGGCCATGCGTGAAACCTTCAACGTCCCCGAGGACGACCAGTTCATGGTCATCACCGAACACGAGCCTGCGAACTTCCGCTACAGCCCGTCGTATCTTGGTGTCGCCCGCAGCGATGACGTGGTGTTCATCCAAATCACTGCAAACAACACGCGCACTCTGGCGCAGAAGAAGGCGTTGTACCAACGCATTGCCCAACTGCTTGGCGAAGAACCAGGCATCCGCGCTGAGGACGTGTTCGTAAGCCTCATTGAGGTCACGAAGGAGAACTGGTCGCTTGGCAACGGCCTTGCGCAATATGCATGATGGGCGCGCGGGAGAATTCATGAGTAGGAAGGTCATACTTACCTGCGCGGTCACTGGTGGATCCCCGTTCAACCGGGAGCACCCTGCCATGCCCGTCACGCCAGAGCAGATCTCGCTCGCATGCCTCGAAGCCACGCGCGCCGGTGCCTCGGTGGTGCATATCCATGTGCGCGACCCGCGCACTGGCCTGAACAGTCGCGACCCGGGGTTGTTCAAGGAAGTGGTGGATCGCGTACGCGGCGCGGGGCAGGACATCGTCATCAATCTCACCTGCGGACACGGTGCGTTCTTCCTGCCCGACCCCGAGGACGAGTCTCGCGGCCTGCCCGAGAGTGATGTTGTCAGCGCGGCCGAGCGCGTGACGCACCTGGAGCAATGCCTGCCCGAGATTGCCTCGCTGGACGTTGTCACCGGCAACCAGGTTGAAGGCTCGCAAGAGTTCGTGTACCTAAACACCACGCGCACGCTGCGTCAAATGGCGAAGCGTTTCCGCGAGCTGAATGTCAAGCCGGAACTCGAAGTCTTCGGCCCCGGCGACATCCTGTTCGGCAACGCACTGGTGCAGGAGGGGCTGATCAACGGGCCGCCTCTGTTCCAAATGGTGATGGGGGTGCGTTGGGCAGCACCTGCGACCACCGAGACCATGCTGTACTTGCGCGGTCTACTGGCGCCCGGTGCGGTTTGGGCCGCATTCGGCTTGGCGCGCGACCAGATGCCGATGGTCGCTCAAGCCACCATACTGGGTGGCAATGTGCGTGTGGGTCTGGAAGACAACCTCTATCTGTCGCGCGGGGTGTTCGCCACCAACGGGCAGTTGGTTGAGCGAGCCCGCTCCATCGTGGAGAACATGGGCATGCGCGTCGCTAGCCCGTCTGAGACGCGGACTCTGCTGGGTTTGAAGGCGCCTAGCTGAGCGGTGCCCGTGGTCGGCATCGCGGCGTACTGCCACCGGCAAACACGGCGTGGCGTATGTGGTCGTCTTGTGTCGAAATGCGCGCAATGCGTCTTTGGGCGGCAAGTCCAACGCTTCCGACTGGCCGTGTGTGCGACTGAACCGGATTGGCCGCTTGGTGCGAGCCCACTGCGAAATCGAGAGGGCGTTGCGCACTTGGACATCTCGTTGGCGACGCAATCTCCGACGCCGGTCGCCGAGCACGACGTGCGCTGACCCACATTCGGCGAACGCGGCTCTGACTAAATGGAGGCCACTGCAGCTTGGATGAGACTGACGCCGAGGGGCTGCATTGAGGCGACGAATCGGGAGCAGCGAAAGTCGCGGATGGGTCGCAAGCAGACAACCGCACCCTGCGAGCACTTCATCCGTCGCAGGCGGCGCTCAGCGCAATGCACCGCCGAGATGCGCGGAGTCGAGGCGCGAAGCATCTGCCGGTGCCGTGTCGCTCTCGAGCCGCGCCAGCCAGTGCATCGCCTCGGCGCGCGAGTTGCCGCACATCTCCGTTGACGGCTGCAGCCCGCCGCAGAAGGCCGGCCGCTCCGGCCGGCCGAACAGTGCGCAGCGCTGATCGTCGCCGAGCTGCACGCAGCGCACGCCCGCCGGCTTGCCATCCGGCATCCCGGGGATCGGGCTGGTGATCGACGGCGCGGTGCAGCAGGCGCCGCAACCGGGGCGGCAGCGGGGCGGGGTCTCGGTGGCGGCCATGGCCGAGGGTAGCGCGTGCCCGCGGCGTCTGCCGCCGGCGCGGCGTGCGCCGCACGCTCGGCACATGCCGCGTGTGCCGCGTGTGCCGCGTGCGTCGCGTGCGCCGCGTACGCGTGGTGCGCCTCCGACCCGCCGGCGCGATCAGGCCTGGCCCTCGCGCGGTTGCGTGCGCGCATGGAACTCCCGCGCCTCGTGGCCGCTTTCGAAGATGTGCGGCCGCTCGGCGCGCGCCAGCACCTGGGGCAGCTTCAGCCGCATGAAGGCGCTGGTGGTGTAGCGCGAGACGCCGAGGTAGTGCTCGCGTTCGAGCTGCGCGGCCGTCTCGGCGAAGTAGCCCTCGATCTCCGGTTCGAGCACGAAGGCGTCGTAGGCGATCACCACCGGCACGCGCCGCCCGATCGAGCGGCACTTCGCCAGCACGGCGTCGCGCAGCGCATCGACCTGCCCGGCCGAGCGCAAATGCAGGCCCTCGAAGTTGAGGAACAGGATGTCGCGCTCGGGGTCGTGGGCGATGCGCTCGTCCAGCGGCAGCTCGAGCATGCGCGCATGCAGGCCCATCGGCGGTTCGCGGAACAGGCGCTCGTCCATTGCCCGGACGTCGCGGATGATCGGGCGGAACGGCATGCGCGCGACGATGTCGCGCTCGATGTCGATGCCGGGCGCCACCTCGGCCAGTTCGAGGCCCTCCGGCGTCAGCCGGAACACGCAGCGCTCGGTCACGTACAGCACCGGCTGCCCCGCCTCGGCCGCCACCCGGCCGCTGAACGTGATCTGCGAGACCTGCTCGCGGAACTTGCAGGTTGGCCCGTCCTGCACGATCTGCAGCCGGCCGTCTCCGGTGCGTACCTGCAGATCGCCGGCGGCAAAGGTGCCGGCATAGACGACCTGGCGCGCGTTCTGGCTGATGTTGATGAAGCCGCCGGTGCCGGCGATCCGGCTGCCGAAGCGGCTGACGTTCACGTTGCCGGCGCGGTCGGCCTCGGCCAGGCCGAGGAAGGCGATGTCGAGGCCGCCGCCGTCGTAGAAGTCGAACTGCTGGTTCTGCTCGATGACGGCGTCGACGTTGACGGCGGCGCCGAAGTCCAGCCCGGCGCTGGGCACGCCGCCGATCACGCCGGCCTCGGTGGTCAGCGTGATGTACTCGTTGATGCGCTCCTCGGCGGCCACCGACGCCACGCCTTCGGGCATGCCGATGCCGAGGTTGACGATGGCCCCGGCGCGCAACTCCATCGCGCAGCGGCGCGCGATGATCTTGCGCGCGTCCAGCGGCGCGGCCGCCTGCCCTTCGAGCGGCACGCTGATCTCGCCGCAGAACGCGGCGTTGAAGGCGGTGCCGTAGGTCTGCGGATGGTTCTGCGGCTGCGCCACCACGACGCAGTCGACCAGCGCGCCCGGGATCATCACCCGGCGCGGGTTCAGCGAGCGGGATTTCACGATCCGCTCCACCTGCACGATCACCACGCCGCCGGAGTTCTTGACCGCCATCGCCATCGCCCGGTTGTCGAGGTCCAGCGATTCGTGTTCGGCGCTGACGTTGCCCTCGGGGTCGGCCGAGGTGCCGCGCAGGAAGGCGACGTGGATCGGCATCGCGCGGTAGAACAGCCACTCGCGGCCGTCGATCTCCATCACGCGGACGAGGTCCTCGGTGGTGCGGCGGTTGAGCTTGCCGCCCTCCAGCCGCGGGTCGACGAAGGTGCCGATGCCGACCTTCGAGAGCGTGCCGGGCTTGCCGGCGGCGATGTCGCGATACAGGTGGGCGATGACGCCGAGCGGCAGGTTGTAGGCCTCGATCTGCTCGTCGTTGATCATCCGCACGATCTTCGGCGCCAGGCCGAAGTGGCCGCCCACGATGCGCTTGAGCAGCCCTTCGTGCGCCAGCGTGTTCAGCCCGCGGTCGCGGCCATCCCCCTGGCCGGCGGCGTGCAGCAGCGTCAGGCCGCGCGGCGCGGCGGTCTCGACGAAGCGTTTTTCCAGCGCCAGCAGCAGCTCGTCGGGCGTTCCCACGCCGACGAAGCCGGACGTGCAGACGGTGTCGCCGTCCTGAACGAGAGAAACGGCGTCCGCCGCCGATGTCACCTTGTTGCGCATGTGCTGTCTCCGGATGTCCGAGGGTTCGTCACGACGTCGCGGCCGTGGTGCCGAAAATCGGATCCATCGCCGTGAGACCGATTGTTCGAACCCCGGCGCGGGGACACAGTCATCCGGAAAACAATCCAGGCGCGAAAGACGCGGGGCGCCGCGCCCCGCGATGGCCGACCCGGGGGCACGGGCCGACCCGTACCGACCCGTACCGACCCGTTCCCGCTCGGGCTGCGTGTGCCGCCCGTGCGCCGTCCGTGCGCCTTCGGAATCAGTCCTGCGAGCGCCGGCGCCGCAGCACGGCACCGAGGCCGGCGAGCCCGGCCGCCATCAGCGCCACGCTGCCCGGCTCCGGCACCGGGCTCGACACCACGGTGATGTCGTCGTAGTACTTGCCCGCCGGCAGCACGAAGCCGTGGGCGACCAGCGGCGTCGCGAAGTGCAGGTCGACCGAGGTCGTGCCCGCCTGCACGTAGCCGTGGGCGTACACCGACTTGCCGGCGGCATCGAGGAACTCGATCGTCACGTTGCCGGGGAAGCCGAAGCTGCTGCCGTCGATCGCCAGCGAGAAGGCCTGGATCGACTGCGCCTGCGCAAAGCTCACCAGCGCCGGCGCGAAGAAGCCGTCGAGCGCGTTCGGCGCCGACGGCGCGGGCCCGGCGAGGTGGTCGTCCGGGCTGCCGACGGTCAGCGCCGGCGCGGAGGCGTCGGCTTCCCAGTGCTCGAAGCCGGGGATCGGCTGGTTCGTCAGCGGGTCCAGGATGTCGAAGCCGTCGCCGTCCCGGTCCGGCACATAGGCGCCGGTCTGGAAGCTGACGCCGTGGGCGATGGCGACCGGGTCGTCGTTGGCGGCCGATCCCGGCGCGAGGCTGTCGAAGCCGATCGTGTAGGCCTGCGCGGCACCCGCCGCGAGCGCCGCGGCCGCGAGGGCCAGCGCGCGCGCGAGCGGCCGCAGGGTGTTGGAGGTGGTCATGGCGGGTTCCTTTCCGTCCGGGCGCCTCAACGCACGCCGCCGATCGCGATCTGGCCGAGCTTGAAGAACACGTCGGTGTTGTCCATCACGCCGGTGAACAGCGACGAGCCGCGGCCGAAGGCCGACAGCGGGATGTCGGTGCCGGTGTGGGCGGCCTGGTCGCCCGGGATCTGGCCGGTGATCAGGAAGCCGGTCGAGGCGTTGCGCACGCTCGGGTTGGCCGGGTAGCTGGACAGCGGCGGTGCGCCGACGAAGGGCTGCTGCGTGTCCTGCGTCGGCTGGGCGTTCGCCAGCCAGGTCTCGTAGCGGTCGGCGTTGGCGCCGTAGCCGATCAGCATCTTGCGGTCGATGTCGGTCGTCACCGGGTAGCCGTCGGCGGCGATGGTGTAGCGCGGGAACGAGGCGTCCTGGTACAGGCCGACCACGTCGTTGCGCTGCGCCGCCACGCCCTGGCCCTGGCGCGACACGAGGCTGGCGGCGGTGACCTTGGCCGCGCCGATGATCGACGCGCCCGAGCATTCGTGGTCGGCGGTGACGATCACGATGGTGTCGGGGTGGGCGGTGGCGAAGTCCTTCGCCACCTGCACCGCGCGGTCGAACTCGAGCACCTCGAGCAGCCAGCGGTCGGTGTCCATCAGGTGCGACTGCTTGTCGATCGACGCGCCCTCGATCATCGCGACGAAGCCGTTCGGGCTGTTGCGCGACAGCACGTTCAGCGCCGCGCCGGCCATCTCGTCGAGCATCGGCTGGTCGGGGAAGCCGTAGTCGTCGACGATGGTGCTGGTGCCGCGGCGCTTGCCGATCTTGTCGAACGCGACGTTCATGTTCGAGTACGCGAACAGGCCGAGCAGGCGGCTGGCCGTCGGCGCCACCGAGTTCAGCGTGCTCCGGTCGGGCGCGTACGAGTAGCCGGCCGCCTGGAAGCCGGCGATCAGGTCGCGCTCGTTGTCCAGCGCGCCCGGCGCGGCGCCCCAGCCGGCGACGATGTCCTGCGGCAGCACGTAGTCGGTCGACTTGCGGCGCTGCGAGCCGTTGGCGGCCTGCGGGCTGGTGCTGTTCGACGGGTTCGGCAGGAACCACTTGCGCCCGCCGCCCATCAGCACGGTCAGGCCGCTCAGGTTCCGGTCGTCGAGGAACTGGTCGACGATGCCGGTGCCGTTGCCGCGGTTGGAGGTGTGCACCGCGTTCGCCGCCGGCGTGGCGTCGAACACGTCGGCGGTGGTCACCACGCCCAGCTTCTTGCCCTGCGTGCGGTGCAGGTACTCCGACAGGTACTCGATGCGCGGGTTGTCGAAGGCGTCGGTGGTGTCGTCCGGGAACACGCCTTCCTGGTTGTTGGCCGCCTTGTTGCCGTTGACGTAGTTGGCCATGCCCGGCGCCGAGTCGGTGATGATCGCGTCGAGCGAGGCGGTCATTACCATGCCGGTGACCGGGAAGGTGTCCATCGCCAGGCGGCCGAGCGCCTTGCCCTGCGCATAGCCCTTGCCCATGATGCGCGCCGCGGTGCGGTGCGAGGCGCCCATGCCGTCGCCGAGCAGGATGATGATGTTCTTCGCCGGCCGGCCCTGCGCCGTGATGCCGACGATCTCGAAGTTGCCGGTCGCGGTGGCACGCAGGCCGTCGCTCTGCAGTGCCTGCACCGACAGCGTGTGCACGCCCGGCGCGTGGTGGCTGTAGGCGCGCGCCGAGACGACGAAGCCGTCCGCCACGCTGACGCCCGCGCCGCTCGTGATGCTGGTGGCGCCGGCCGCCACCGAGACCGGCGCGCCGTCGACGTAGAACTGGAATCCGGTGATCGTCTTGCCGGGGTCGGCCTTGACGGTGGCCTGCAGGTCGAAGCGCTGGCCGGGCAGGAAGCGGGCGACGACCGGCGCGGCGCGGTTCGACGCGAACAGTTCGCTCGGCGGCGTCAGGCGGGTGACGCTGGGCGCGGCCGCGGCGGGGCCGGCGATGCCGAGGCCGAGCGCGGCGCCGGCGAGTGCGAGGCACAGCGGGCGCAGCGCCGGCAGGGACGGGGTGGGAATGGGCATGGCGGTTCCTCGATGAATGCGTGGGGTGTGAATCGGGCGCTGTGGGCGCGCCCGTGAGCGCCCGCCGGCGCGCGGGCTGCGCCGACGGCGATGGGTGCCCGGCGCGTCAGTGCGCCGCCGGGGCCGGGTTCGCGGCGAGCGGGCGGGCGGCGTCGGCGGCCGGCAGCCGGGCCGACTGGCTCTCGTCGAGCCGCAGCCGCACCGCCGAGACGCGGCCGTCGGGTTCTTCCGCCGCGCCCACCTGCAGCGTGCCGACCAGCTCGATCAGCCCCGACAGGTTGGGCACGGTGCGGCCGGCGTGTGCCGGCGCGAGGTGCACGAAGATGGCGGACGCGGGCAGGTCGTCGGAGAAGCTCTCGTCCTCGTCGCCGATCGACACCGGCAGCGGCGACAGGATGAACTGGCCCGGCACCGTCGTCTCGCGCGACACCATGTAGCCGACGATGCGCACCGTGCGGCCGTCCAGCGCGATCACGCGCGGGCTCAGCTCGAAGCCCTTCGGCCCGACCGGTCGCTTGAAGATCTCGCCGAACTTCAGCTCCTCGGCCATCGCCGGACCCGCTTGCTCCCCCGCCGCATGCGCCGGCAGCGTGGCGAGCCCGCCCGAGGCGACGGCCAGCGCCAGCAGGAACCTGCGGGTGCGGGCGACGGCGCGGCCGGCGGGATCGATGACGCGGGCGGCGGCTGCGCGCGGGCGGGCGGGGGACTGCGGACGATTCATGGCGGGGTTCCGGATCGGGCGTGAGGAGGCAGGCGAGGTGGGTGACGGGTTCCGGCTGGCAGGCAGACGGATGAGCAGGTGAGCAGACGTGAAGGCCGGCCGGCACGTCGAACCGGCGGGCGGGCGGCGTCAGTCGTGAGCCTGAAGGTGCCGGTGCAGGGCCGGGCGCACCCGGCCGAGGCGACGCAGCAGCGCACCCAGTTCAGGCGGGTCGGCCACGCGCGTCGTGTGCCACACGCCGTCGGGCAGCGCGCTGCGCCGCCCGAGATGGATCGCGAAGCCGACGTCGCCGAGGAAGTCGTCGAGCACGCTGCTGCCGACGCCGATGCTCTGTGCCACGTCGACGCCGTGCTGGCGCGCCAGCAGCGCCACGCCCTGGCGGCCGGAGACGCCGGCGTGCACGTGCACGCTGGATCGCGCCGCGTCCGGCGATCGTGGGCGGCCGGCGCCCGGCGCATGGCGGCGGTCGCCGCGGCCGGTGATGTCGTCGGCGCTGCGGTCCGCGTCGTCGTCGATCCGCAGGTGCAGCAGGCACACCGGCTGCGCGCCGAGCCGTTCGTGCAGTTCGGCGACGCCGCAGGCGAACACCTCGCGCGCCTCGCGGTGGCGCTGGCGCAACCACGGCACGCGCCGCGGGTCGGGCGTCCAGACCGATTCGCCCAGGCGCCAGTCGCGCGGGCAGAAGCGCAGCAGCAGGTCGCCGACGCCATCGTCGACCAGGCCTTGCACGCCGGCCATCAACTCGTCGATCTCGTCGCCGGCGAGCGGCCACGCGGCCAGCTCGTCGAAGCCCGGCGAACCGTCGTCGCGCGCCACCACGTGGCCGACCAGGCTGCCCTGCAGCGCGACCAGCGGCAGCGGCGACGCGGCCAGCCGCCGGCTGTCGCCGGCGAGCAGCGCCATCACCGACAGCGGCGGCCGCGGCGTCTGCACGATCACCGGGCGGCCGCGGTCGTGCACCGTGCGCAGCGCGTGGCCGAGCGCCGGCAGCAGGCGCACCCGTCCGGCGCCGCGCGGCGCGGCCATGCCGTCCAGCCCGGTCACGAGGCCGCCGCGCTCGGCGAAGCGCGACCATTGCAGGAAGTTCGTCAGGTCCTCGGACCACGGGGCACGTGTCGACATCGAACGAAGCTCGGTGGGCTGGCGCAGGGTGGGGCGGATCGGGGGTTCCGCGACCGTCGCACTCTAGGAAGCGTCGATGTCAGGACGAAGTCAGGCGCGTGCGTCCGTTCGCATCGGCCACGCTCCGACAGGCTGGCGACAAGCGGTCGTTCGCGTACCGCAGAATCGGTGTTCCGCGCTGTTGCGGCCCGGGTCGTCGCGTGCGGACGACCCGGGCGCCGACACCGCGACCCACGACACCTCGAACGCCGACATCCCGGACACCGGGGCACGAACGCCGATGGACGCAGCCTCTTCCAGCTACGGTGCCGACCAGGCCGGCCTGATCTGCGGCTTCCTGTTCCAGCCCGACGCGCCGGCCCAGCCGATCGACTCGGCGGCGGCCGCGGCCTGGCTCGACGCCCGCGCCGCCGAGGACGAGGCGCTCCTCGCGGACGGACTCGAACGCGCACCCGCCGGCGACGAGGCTGACGCCGACGACGCCGGCCCCTTCGTCTGGCTGCACTTCAACCTGACGCACACCGGCGCCGAACCCTGGCTCGCGCGCCACGCGCGGCTGACCGACACCTTCTTCGAGACACTGCGCGACGGCATCCACTCGACCCGCCTGGAACGCGACGAGCAGGCGCTCATCGCCGTCGTCAACGACGTGCACTTCGATTTCTCGTTCGAGCCTTCGGAGATCTCGACGCTGTGGATCAGCGTCGACCGGCGTGTCGTGGTGACGGCGCGCCGGCAGCCGCTGAAGTCGATCGACCAGTTGCGCACCGCGGCCAAGGCGGGCGAGTCGATGCGCTCGTCGATCGAGGTGCTGGAGCGGCTGCTGCGTGCACAGGCCGACACGCTGGTCGGCATCGTGCGCGGCGTCACCTCGCGCATCGACGACGTCGAGGACGACCTGCTCGCCGGCCGGTTGCTGCACAAGCGGATCAAGCTCGGCGCGCTGCGCCGGCTGCTGGTGCGCCTGCAGCGCCTGCTGGCGCCCGAACCGTCGGCGCTGTTCCGGCTGCTGCAGCACCCGCCGGGCTGGATGAACGAGACCGACGTGCAGGAGCTGCGCCAGTCGACCGAGGAGTTCTCGACCGTGCTGCGCGACATGTCCGGGCTGCAGGAGCGCATCAAGCTGCTGCAGGAGGAGATCGCCGCGCAGATCAACGAGGGCAACAACCGCAGCCTGTTCGTGCTGACGGTGGTGACGGTGCTCGCGCTGCCGATCAACATCATCGCGGGGCTGCTCGGCATGAACGTCGGCGGCGTTCCGCTGGCGCAGCACCCGCACGGCTTCTGGGTGGTGGTCGGGCTGATCGCGACGATCACCGCGATCGCCGCGTGGATCGCGTTCTTCCGCAAGCGCGACCGCTGAAGCGCGGCGCGGGCCGGAGGGGTCCGGGCGGCCGGGCGGCCCGGACCCGGATCAGCTCAGATCAGCAGGCCGAGCACCAGGCCGGCGAAGGCGACGACGCCGATCGCGGCCAGCGCCGCGCGGCGCTCGAAGCGGCTGCCGCCGCACGGCGCCTGATCGACCGACGGGCGCAGCGCGCCGTCGGCATCCGGAGGCAGTTCGACCCAGGCAAACGCAATCATCGTGGACTCCCGCGCAAGCGTTGCCGTGAAGGCGGCACGCATCGCGCCAGGATCGCACCCGCCGTGGGGCCGTCAACGGTCGAACAGGGGGGTGAAGGCGGGCAGTTGTCGGCGCGCCGTGTGCCGCGTGCCGCGTGCCGAGCGCCCCGGCGACGACACCCTGGCGCCGCGCGGGTCGGGCGAACCACCGCTGGCCGGGCGCGGCGGCGGGCGCTACGCTGCGTGGCCGGGCGCGTCACGGGTTCCGTGCGGGCCGACCGGCGCTCAAGGAGGCCACACGATGAGAATCACATCCAGGTTCGCCGGCAAGGCGGCAGCGGCGATGGCGGCACTGTGGGCACTGCCCGCCGCACAAGCGGCCGGCTTCGACGGGCTGGCCGCGACAGTCACCGGCTACTGCTGCGTCGCGCCCGCCGAGCCCTACCGTTTCACCGTGCCGCTGACGCGCATCGTCGGGCCGGGGCTCGAGTTCCCGGCCGGCTCGATCGTCACCTTCGGGCGCTCGATCATCCCGTCGAACATCGACATCGGCGGCAGCACGATCGACCTGGTCTACACGCAGACGGCGGTTGCCGCGACCGGGTCGTTCAACGGCTTCGCGTTCGACTTCGCCGGCGCCGGCCAGCACCGCATCACCGGCGTGTCGCTGAATCCGCTGTCATCGTTCGACGCCTCGGCGATCGGCCTGAGCTTCGATGCCGACAGCGTGTTCTACAACGCCGCGGGCGCGCATTTCTCGCCGGGCTCGCGGGTGCTGATCGACGTCAGCTTCGGCTCCGTGGTGCCGGAGCCGGCCACGCTGGCGCTCGCTGCGATCGGGCTGGGCGGCATCGGCGTGGCGGCGTCGCGTGCGCGGCGCCGCACGGGCGGCGCCCATGTCTGAGGGCGCGTCGCCACCGCCGCTGCTGGACGCGCGCTTCGACGCGCCGGCGCTGCCCGGCGCGCTCGACTGGCTCCACCCGCCGGCGAACTGGTCGGTCGACCCCACCGCCGGCCGGCTGAGGATCGAGCCGGATGCAGCCACCGACTTCTGGCAGCGCACGCACTACGGGTTCCGCAACGACAACGGGCACTTCCTGCACCTGCCGCTGCGCGGCGGCGTGCGGCTCGTCACCTGCGTCACCTGCGTCACCTCGCACCCGCGCCACCGCTACGACCAGGCCGGCCTGATGCTGCGCGTGTCGCCGGACTGCTGGCTCAAGACCTCGGTCGAGTTCGAGCCCGACGAGCCGAACCGGCTCGGCGCGGTGGTCACCAACGGCGGCTGGTCGGACTGGTCGACCCAGCCGGCGGCGTTGGGTCTCCCGCTCGTGCGGAAACGCCCGGCCGCCCGACGCAAGGTGTCAGCCTTGGAGCGCTCTCAGGGCCGGCAGGCGTCGACGAACTCGTGCAGCCGGTCGCGCGTGCCGCGGCCGACCAGCCCGGTGACCGCGACCGACGCGCCGGCGGCCAGCATGCGCTCGAAGGCGCTGCGCACCTGGCGGGCGCTCACCGCGTCGACCTGCGCGTTCAGCTCGGCGCGCGAGCGCACGCGGCCGCGCACGAACAGGTCCTGCGCCGCGTCTTCCAGGCGCTGGAACGGCCGCTCCTGCGAGCGCAGGCTGCGCACGGCGATCTGGTTGCGTGCCCGCTCCAGCCCGACCGCGTCGACGCCGCGGCTGTGCGCCAGCAGCAGCTTCGCGACCTCGGTGAAGAAGGCGTCGAGGTGCTCGGGCGTCGTCGACGCCTCGATCACGAACTGGCCGCACAGGTCCGACACGTCGGCCGAGCAGGCGGCGTAGTAGACGAGGCCGAGCCGCTCGCGGATCTCGTGCATCAGCGGCGAGCTCATGCCCTCGCCGAACAGCGCCGCCGCGACGATGCCGGCCTGCGGCTGCTCGCGCAGCGACGGCAGCGGGAAGCCGAGCACGACGTGGCTCTGGCTGCTGCCGCTCTGGCGCCGCGAGTTGACGCCGCCGACGTACGCGGCCGGCGCGATCACGTACTCGCTGCCGGCGTGCATCGTGCCGAACGCGGCCTGCGCCTCGCGCGCGATCTCGTCCGGATCGACATTGCCGGCGACCGCGACGACGACGTTGGCGCCGCTGTACTGCTGCGCCACGTAGTCGAGCAGGTCGTCGCAGGCGCGCGCACGCGCGGTGATCGACGAACTGCTGGAACGGTCGCACGCGCCGCGGGTGACGGTGCAGGCGATCCCGGAAGGCTCGCTGGTGCGCATCGACGGCGCGATGGTGTTCCTGGTGACGCCCGACGATGCCGACCGCCTGCGCAACCAGACAGCCGCCGAGGCCGCCGCTGCCGCGTCCGCCGCGCTCGAGCGGGCGATTGCCGACACCGAGGAGAGTCGCAACCTGCGCGCGATGGCGCGCGCCGCCGGCGTCGCCGCGGCGGTCACCGTGGGCTTCGGGCTGCTGCTGTGGCTGCTCGGGCGCGTGCGCCGCCATGTCGACGCCTGGGTGGTGGCGCGCGCCTCGCTGCACGCCCGCCGGGTGCGCATCGCCGGCGCCGAGGGGCTGATCGGCGAACGGATGGTCGCCGGGCTGCCGCGCGTGATGGGGATCGGCTATGCCGCCGGCGCGCTGCTGATTGCGTACGAATGGCTGAGCATCGTGCTGGCGCAGTTCCCGTACACACGGGTCTGGGGCGAGCGGCTGAACGGCTTCCTGCTGGGTGTGCTGGGCGACGTGATGCGCGGCGTGCTGCGTGCGATCCCCGACCTGTTCACCGCGCTGGTGATCGTGGTGCTGGCGCGCGTCGTCGCCCGGCTGCTGAATGCCTTTTTCGCCCGCGTGCGCAGCGGCCACATCCGGCTGAGCTGGCTGGACGCCGACCTGGCGGAACCGACGCGGCGCATCGCGGTGGCGGTGCTGTGGCTGTTCGCCTTCGCGATGGCCTACCCGTACCTGCCCGGGGCGCAGACCGAGGCCTTCAAGGGCGTGTCGGTGCTGGTCGGCCTGATGATCTCGCTGGGCGCGTCGAACCTGGTCGGCCAGGGCGCGAGCGGGCTGATCCTGACCTACGCGAAGGTGTTCCGCCGCGGCGAGTTCGTGCGCATCGCCGAGCACGAGGGCACGGTCACCGAGGTCGGGATGTTCGCGACGCGCGTGCGCACCGGCCTGGGCGAGGAACTGACGCTGCCGAACTCGCTGGTGCTGGGCAACGTGACGAAGAACTACTCGCGCGCCGTGAAGGGGCTCGGCTACGTCGTCGACACCACGGTGACGATCGGCTACGACACGCCGTGGCGCCAGGTGCACGCGATGCTGGTCGAGGCCGCGCGGCGCACCGAAGGCGTGCTCGACGACCCGGCGCCGCGCGTGTTCCAGACCGAGCTGTCGGATTTCTACCCGGCGTACCGGCTGGTCTGCCAGGCGATCCCGAGCGAGCCCCGGCCGCGTGCCGAGGTGCTGAACGCGCTGCACGCGAACATCCAGGACGTGTTCAACGAGAACGGGGTGCAGATCATGTCGCCGCACTACCTGGTCGACCCGGCGGAGGTCAAGGTGGTGCCGCCGGCGCGCTGGGATCCGCCGCTGGCCTGATCGCGCGCCGTGGCATGGTTCGCGCTTGCGGCCGGCGGACGCGAGCGTTCCCCGTCGCGCCCGAACTCCTTCTTCCACTTTCCGCCTGGCGCCAGGCAGGGCGCCACCGGCCGTCATCGGCCGGGCGCTATGCTGGCCGCCTCGCCACACCGCAGGACGTCAACGGTGGACCGGCACATCCTCAGCTCCCTCTTCACGCCGCAATCGGTCGTCGTGTTCACCTCGGCCGCC
Source organism: Piscinibacter sp. (assembly GCA_044223035.1). GTDB lineage: Bacteria > Pseudomonadota > Gammaproteobacteria > Burkholderiales > Burkholderiaceae_C > JBGAMJ01. Next base: position 36,555 of record JBGAMJ010000026.1, on the reverse strand, counting down.
GCGGGCGCCGACGCGCCGCCTGCGCCATCCCCGGCCGCAGCCGCTGAAGGCGTCACGGCACCGGCATCCGGACACGCGCCCGCGGCGGCCTCGATCGCCGAACAACTGCGCCGCGACGGCTACCGCGGCGAACTGAGCGAGTTGAGCGTCGGCATGACCGGCACGCTGGGCGCGCTGGCCGAATCGCGCGCCGACCTGGCGATCATCGCGGTGCCGCGCGAGCAGGTGGCGGCCACGCTGGAGATCGCCGGCCGCATCCGCTGCCGAGCCGCGTGGGTCATGTCGGGCGGCGTGGGCGCGGCCGGCTGCGCCGAGCTGCACGCGATCGCACGCCGCCACGGCATGCACCTGCTCGGGCCGAACAGCCTCGGCTTCCAGCGCCCGGCGCTGAAGCTGAACGCGAGCGCGCTCGGCCCGCTGGCGACGGCCGGGCCGCTGGCGTTGGTGTCGCAGTCGGGCGCGCTGACCGCGTCGACGCTGGACTGGGCGCGCGCCAACGGCGTCGGCTTCTCCACCGTCGTCTCGCTCGGCCCGAACACCGCGGTCGACCTGCCGCAGGTGCTGGATTTCCTGGCCAACGACGCGGCCACGCAAAGCATCCTCGTCTACATGGAGGGGATTCACCATGCGCGCCGCTTCATGAGCGCGCTGCGCGCGGCCGCCTACGCCAAGCCGGTGGTGGTGATGAAGGCCGGCCGCAAGCCCGCGGGCCGGCACGCGGCGCTGACGCATTCGGCCGCCATCGTCGGCTCCGACGACGTGTTCGACGCCGCGCTGCGCCGCGCCGGCGTGGTGCGGGTGCGCCAGTTCACGCAGATCTTCTCGGCCGCCAAGTGCCTGGCCTCGCGCTTCCGGCCGGTGGGCCGGCGGCTCGCGATCATCAGCAACGGCGGCGGCCCGGGCGTGCTGGCGGCCGACTGGGCGAACGAGAACGGGCTCGACGTGGCACGTCTCGATGCCGACCGGCGCAGCGCGCTGGCGCCGTTGCTCGCCGCCGGAGCGGCGATCGAATCGGTGATCGACCTCGGCGAGGATTCTTCGCCGGCGCAGTACCGCGCGGCGCTCGCCGCCTGCCTGGACGATTCGGGCGTCGACGGCGTGCTGGTGATCCATTCACCCAAGCCCGGCGGAGACGCCGCGGCAATCGCGCGCGGCCTGGGCGAGCCGGGTGCGCTCGCCGCCAAGCCGGTGCTGGCCTGCTGGATGGGCGAGGAGAGCGTGCGCGGCGCGCGCGAGGCGCTCGGCGCACTGTCGATCCCGAGTTTCCGCACGCCGGAGGCCGCGGTGGACGCGTTCAACAGCGTCGCCAGCTTCTACCGCAACCAGCAGTTGCTGCAGCAGACGCCGCCGCCGCTGAGTTCGCTCGCCAAGCCCGACCTCGAGGGCGCCCGGCTGCTGATCGAAGGCGTGCTCGCCGAGCGGCGGCGCGTGCTGACCGAGATGGAATCGAAGGCGCTGCTGGCAGCCTTCCACATCCCGGTCACGCGCACCATGCTCGCGCGCAGCGCCAACGAGGCGATGCTGATCGCCAGCCAGCTCGGCTACCCGGTGGCGCTGAAGATCGATTCGCCCGACATCAGCCACAAGTCCGACGTGCAGGGCGTGGCGCTGAACCTGCTGTCGGCGTCGCAGGTGCGTGCCTGCTACGAGGACATGCTGGCCGCGGTGCGCCGCGCGCAGCCGCAGGCGCGCATCAACGGCGTGACGATCCAGCCGATGTCGGGCCAGCGCCAGGGCCGCGAGCTGTACATCGGGCTGACCACCGACGACCCGTTCGGCCCGGTGATCGCGTTCGGCGCCGGCGGCACGATGATCGAGCTGATCGCCGACCGCGCGATGGAGCTGCCGCCGCTGAACATGTTCCTCGCGCGCCGCCTGATCGAGCGCGCGCGCGCGGCCGAGACGCTGGGCGAGTGGCGCGGCGCGCCGCCGGCGGACACCGAGGCGCTGGAGCGGGTGCTGCTGCGCGTGTCGGAGATGGTCTGCGAGCTGCCGCAACTGCGCGAGATGGACATCAACCCGATCATCGTCGACGCCTCCGGCGCGGTGGCGGTGGACGCGCGCATCGTCGTCGACCATGCGCCGCCGGCGGTGCGCGACTACGAGCACCTGGCGATCCTGCCGTACCCCGCCAGCCACGACCGCGAATGGCCGATGAAAGGCGGCGGGCTGTACCGCATCCGCCCGATCCGGCCCGACGACGCCGACATGCTGCAGGCCTTCGTGCGCGGCATGTCCGAACAGAGCCGCTACTTCCGCTTCGCCAGCATGATGCAGGAGCTGCCCGCGCGCATGCTGGCGCGCTACACGCTGATCGACTACGACCGCGAGATGGCGCTGGTGGCGGTGCTGACCGAGCGCCAGGCCGGCGCCGACGGCGGCTGGATCGAGACCGAGCGGATCATCGGCGTCTCGCGCTACATCACCAACCCCGACCAGACGACCTGCGAGTTCTCGCTCGCGGTGGCCGACACCCACAAGGGCCAGGGCCTGGGCTCGCGGCTGATGCTGTCGATCATCGACTTCGCGCACGGCAAGGGCCTGGCCGAGATCGAGGGGCTGATCCTCGCCAACAACGACAACATGCTGCGGCTGATGCGCAGCCTGGGGTTCCGGATCGCGTCCTTCCCGGAGGATCCGGACTTCAAGCTGGCGACGAAGTCGCTGTAGTCACAACGTGCGGACGCGCCCGCGCAGCCAGTTGGCCAGCCCGGCGAGCCGCGGCACGCGGCCGGCCAGCGAGGCCAGGCCTTCCAGGTCGCGCGCGTGCCAGACGCGCAGCGCCAGCGAGCCGCCGAGGTAGCCGGCCGCGTAGACGATGCCGGCCGCGAACCATGCTGCCAGCGATGTCGACAGCAGCAGTACCGCGCCAGCCGCCGCCGCGCCGCACAGCGCCGAGCCGAACATCCGCACGATGTCGCCGACCGGCAGCACCAGCCCCATGCGCGTGACCAGGCCGATCACCATCACCACGAACACGATCAGGCGCGACACCGCGTGCGCCGCCAGCGCGCCCAGCAGCCCGTAGTGCGGGATCAGCGCGAAGGCCGCCGCGCCGGTGACCACGACCGACAGCACCGACACCCAGACGCGCACGCGCTGGTGGTCGGTGGTGGACAGCAGCGACCAGAACGCGCCCTCCATCAGCGTCAGCCCGCCGACCAGCACCATCACCTGCAGCGCGAGGATGGCCGGCGTGAACTGCGTGCCGTACATCACCGTGACCAGCGGCGCCGCCCACAGGCTGCCGACACCGGCCAGCAGCAGGCCGAGGAAGTGGTAGTAGCGCACCGCGTCGGAGGTGATGCGGTTGACGCGCTCCATGCCGCCGGCACCGTAGGCGTGCGCCATCACCGGCATCAGGATCGACGACAGGCCGGACGACAGCAGGTCGACCCCGCCGCGCGTCAGCGCCGCCGCGATCGAGAAGAAGCCGACCGCCTCCGGGCCGGCCATCGAGTTCAGCATGAAGGTCTCGACCGACTTGTTCGTGAACGCCGCCACCAGCGTCAGCACGATGCTCCAGACGAGGTGCGTGCGCACGCGGGCGAGCAGTTCCTCGTCCGGCCTCTCGGCGCGCGTCGGGTGAATCTTCGCGCGGTGGATGAACACGTAGGTCAGCACCGTGTGGCCGATGCTCACGCCGACGAAGAGCCACAGGTAGGCGTCCAGCGCCGCGTGATTCACCCAAAGCAGCACCGTGCCGGCCAGGCTGACCACGCTCATCACGTTGGTCGTGATCGCCTCGACGTTGAACAGGCCGTAGCCCTTGGCGATCGACGCCTTGAACAGGTAGCCGGCCTTGGCGGCGGCGCTCACCAGCGCGATCGCCGCGAACATCGCCAGGTGGCCTTCCCAGCCGGCCGGGCGGATCAACGGCAGCGTCAGCACGAAGGCGGCCGTGACGACCACCAGGCTGACGTGGTGCCGGCGCTCCAGCCAGCCGTGCATGTCGCTCGCCGCGCGCGGGTCTTCGCGGCCCAGGCATTCGGACACGAAGCGGATGCCCGAACTGTTCAGCCCGTTGTTGAACAGCATGATCAGCAGGCCGGCAAGCCACACCAGGTACGCGTAGCGGCCGTAGTCGGCCGGGCCCAGGCCGCGCGCGATCAGCGTGCTGACGACCAGGCCGGTGGCATAGGTGACGTAGGTCGACCCGGTGACGAGCAGCGCCGAGCGGAAAGCCGCCTTGCGGCCGAACGGATTCGCCATCGGCTCAGCGCGACGCGAGGCGGCGCCGGAGGGCGGGCCGGCGCGGGACTGCGGGGCGTTGCATCACGCGGCGACCAGCGCGTCGAGGAAGGCGAGCAGCTTGCCGCCCTGCGCCTCGGCGGTGTAGCGCTCGCGGGCGCCCCACGCGGCGTCGTGCAGGCGGGCCATCGCGGTGCGGTCGGACAGCGCCGCGTGCAGGTCGGCCGGCCTGTCGAACTCGAGCACCGCCGGGTAGTCGCGCAGGTAGGTCTTGCTTGCCGCGTAGCCGCGCCGCGGGATCGCGATCGGCACGCCGGCCGTCGCGCTGGACAGCAGCCGGTCGGGCACCGTCAGCTCGAAGCGGTCGGTGCGGCGGCAGGCGTCGGTGTTGTAGGCGATCAGGCTGGCGTCGTGGGCGGCCATGCGGCGCATCAGCTCGGAGATCGGCACGTGCGGGAACGGGCGCCGCAGCGGGTGGCCGTCGTCGGTTTCCTTCGACGCGCCGTGGTACAGCGCGATGCCGGCGTCGAGCAGTTCGCGCATCAGCGGGCGGATGTCGTCGGCGGCGTGCACGGTGGAGCCGGACAGGTCGGTGCGGCCGACATAGATCAGGTTCGGCGCGTCGCCGGCCGGCGCCGGGCGCACACCCGGCTGGAACGCCGCCGGCCAGCACGGCGGCACCTGCGCGTAGCGCTGGCGGCCACCGCGGAACACGCGCTCGGCAAGGTAGTCGGCCATCTCGGCGGTCGGGCAGATGATGCCGTCGAGGTGGTCGGCCGCGGCCTGCAGCGCCATCTTCTGGCGGTAGATGCCGAACGGCTCGAGCGACAGCGGGTAGCACAACAGCATCACCGCGACGCGCAGCGCCGGCCGGGCGCGGCGGATCGCCATCACGTCAGCCAGCGGCAGCGTGCCCCAGTAGGCGACCAGCACCTGCGCCTGCTGCTGGTCGATCACCGACAGCACGTGGTCGAGGTATTCGGGGTCGCGCGTGCCGAGCAGGCTGTCCAGCCCGCGGTCGAGGCGCGAGCGCGGGCGGCCTTCGCGCTGGCGCAGAAAGCTGTGCGAATCGGGCACCCACGCGACCGCGTCGACGCGGCCGGCGAGCATCGCCTGCAGGCTGTCGCGGTGTTCGATGCCCGGCCCGAGCAGGCACACCGAGCGCCGGGTGGGGGCCGGTCGACGGGGCCGGATCATGGGTCGTTCGTCGAGTCCGGAAGGCGAATTCATGGCGCTGGCGCGTCGGGTTGGGGCGAAACGGCTAGTGTCTCTCAAGCCACCGTGCTTCCACCCCTGCCCAGGGGGGCGCGAACGCCAATTACGGCACCACTTGCCCCCCGTTGGTGCCGTTGCATTCGCGCACAATCTGTCGGCACGACGGACGGCTCCCCCCACCCTTCCGTCCGTCGGGCGTCCACCGCGCCGTTGCGCGCGCCCCCTCCCACTCATCAGCTTGACGATGATTCCGTCGTATTTCGGTCCCACCGAGCGGCGTCTGTTCGGACTGTTCCATCCGGCAGCACGTGATGCATCCCGCCCCGCGGTGCTGTTGTGCAATCCCTTCGGCCAGGAGGCCGTGCGCATCCACCGCTTCTACCGCGTGCTCGCGGAACGCCTGTCGCGCAACGGCATCGCCGTGCTGCGCTTCGACTATTACGGCACCAACGATTCGGCCGGAGACGACGACGAGGGCGACCTGGTCGGCTGGGCCGACGACATCCTGCGTGCGCAGGCCGAGCTGCGGCTGCGCTCGGGCGCCTCTCGCACGCGCTGGATGGGCGCGCGGCTCGGCGCCTCGCTGGCGCTGCAGGCGGCGTCACGGCTGGGCGACGATCCACAGACCGCCCCTGAGCGCCTGGTGCTCTGGGATCCGGTGCTCGACGGCGCCGCGTATTCGCAGTTGTTGCGCGTGAAGCACGTCGAGGCGCTGGAGACGGCATACGACGTGCCCGATCCGGCACTTCGGCGGCGCCTGGCGCGCGACCCGGCCGCGTTCCGCGACGAGGCGATGGGTTTCGGCGTGTCGCCGCTGTGGCGTCAGCAGCTCGAAGCCTTGCGGCCCGATGCCACCGCGCTGCCCGCGACGACGCAGCTTCGCGTCGTCGCCGACCCCGGCGACGCGGTGGTCGAACGCTGGATCGCCGGCACCCAGGCTGCCGGCCGCGCGCTCGAATCGACGCCGCTGACCCACGCCTTCGACTGGACCTCCGAGCACGCGCTCAACGCCGCGCTGGTGCCCGGTGCGGCGCTGCAGCAACTGCTGGCGAGCCTGGCATGAGCGCGCCGGGCCGCTCCCAAGCGCGAAGGCTCCCGCTCGGCGGGACCGGCCGCAGGCCGAAGGGTGCCCCAATGAGCGCGCCGGGCCGCTCCCAAGCGCGAAGGCTCCCGCTCGGCGGGACCGGCCGCAGGCCGAAGGGTGCCCCAATGAGCGCGCCGGGCCGCTCCCAAGCGCGAAGGCTCCCGCTCGGCGGGACCGGCCGCAGGCCGAGCCGGGCCGCTCCCAAGCGCTCATCCCGGAGCGCGCAGCGCGGAGGGGAGTCCAATGAGCGCGCTGCTGCGTCCGCCGCCCGGGCGGCCTTCACGACCGAATCTTCCCGACATGGACGACATCCCGCTGCAGTTCGGTCCCGACGACCGCATGCTCGGCATCTGGACCCCGGCGCAGGGCGATCCTGCCCCGGTGGCCTGCCTGCTGTTCAACGCCGGCGTGATCCACCGCATCGGCCCGCATCGCATCAACGTGAAGGCGGCGCGGGCGCTGGCCGCCGTCGGCGTGCCGAGCCTGCGCTTCGATCTCTCCGGCCAGGGCGACACGCCCGGCGCCACCGGAAGCGCCGACTTCCGCACCCAGGCGCTGCTCGACCTGCAGGCCGCGATGGACCGGCTGGAGGCGAGCGAGGGCATCCGCCGCTTCCTCGTGTTCGGCATCTGCTCGGGCGCGGTGCATGCGTATTCGCTGGCGTTCGCCGATCCGCGCGTCGTCGGCGTGCTGCTGTTCGACAGCTTCGTCTACCCGACGCCGAAGACGCAGGTCGTGCGCCGCTGGAAGCGCTTCAGGCGCATGTCATGGACGACGCTGCTGCGCAACGTGGTCTCGCGCATCACCGGCGACCGGCGCCCGCCGCGGCCGGCCAAGCAGCAGCTCGAATCCGGCGGCATGGTGTCGGAGGACGGTTTCCACACGCCGTCGCGCCCGGAATTCGCGGCTTCGCTCGACGCACTGATCCGCCGCGGCGTGTCGGTCTACATCGTGTATTCCGGCAGCCTGATGGAAGAGCACAACTACCACGCGCAGTTGCGCGATGCCTTCCCCGGTGCGGCGTTCCACGCGCACATCCGCTACGACTTCATGCCCGACGTGGACCACACCTTCACGTCGCTCGACGCGCAGCGCCGTTTCCTGCCGCAACTCGTCGATTGGGCGCGCGCCGCCGCGTCGGCGCAGGGCGCGGCGCGGTGATCGGGTCATCCCGGAGCGCGCAGCGCGGAGGAGTCCAATGAAGAAAGCGCGCTGCTGCGTCCGCCGCCCGGGCGGCCTTCACGACCGAATCTTCCCGACATGGACGACATCCCGCTGCAGTTCGGTCCCGACGACCGCATGCTCGGCATCTGGACCCCGGCGCAGGGCGATCCTGCCCCGGTGGCCTGCCTGCTGTTCAACGCCGGCGTGATCCACCGCATCGGCCCGCATCGCATCAACGTGAAGGCGGCGCGGGCGCTGGCCGCCTGATCGGCGTGCCGAGCCTGCGCTTCGATCTCTCCGGCCAGGGCGAACACGCCCGGCGCCACCGGAAGCGCCGACTTCCGCACCCAGGCGCTGCTCGACCTGCAGGCCGCGATGGACCGGCTGGAGGCGAGCGAGGGCATCCGCCGCTTCCTCGTGTTCGGCATCTGCTCGGGCGCGGTGCATGCGTATTCGCTGGCGTTCGCCGATCCGCGCGTCGTCGGCGTGCTGCTGTTCGACGGCTTCGTCTGCCCGACGCCGAAGACGCAGGTCGTGCACGCCGCTGGAAGCAGCACCAGGCGCATGTCATGGACGACGCTGCGCGCAACGTGGTCTCGCGCATCACCGGCGACCGGCGCCCGCCGCGGCCGACCGAAGCAGCAGCTCGAATCCGGCGGCATGGTGTCGGAGGACGGTTTCCACACGCCGTCGCGCCCGGAATTCGCAGCTTCCGCTCGACGCACTGATCCGCCGCAGCGTGTCGGTCTACATCGTGTATTCCGACAGCCTGATGGAAGAGCACAGCTACCACGCGCAGTTGCGCGACGCCTTCCCCGGTGCGGCGTTCCACGCGCACATCCGCTACGACTTCATGCCCGACGTGGACCACACCTTCCCGTCGCTCGACGCGCAACGCCGTTTCCTGCCACAACTCGTCGATTGGGCGCGCGCCGCCGCGTCGGCGCAGGGGCGCAGCGCGTTGATCGGGTGCCGGGCGGCGCGCGCCGCCTTCGGATCGGGTCTGGCGGGTTGCCGGCCACCCTCAGGGAAGCACCGGCAGCTCCACGTACGACATCGCCGACGGGCCGTGGTGCACGCGGTTGTGCGCGACCACGCCCTTGTCCTCGTCGAAGTTGCGGCCGCCGGTGTTCAGGTTGCGTTCCAGCCTCGGGAAGCTGCTGCTCGTCACCTGCAGCCGCAGGCGGTGGCCGGGCTGGAGCTGCCAGGCGATCGCGCGCGCTTCCACGGTGATGGCGTAGCGGCGGCCCGGCTCCATCGGCTGCGGATTGTCGTAGCCGGCACGGTAGCGGGCGCGCAGCGCACCTTCCTGGATGTTCAGCGCGCGCCCGTCCGGCGCCACGTCGACCAGGCGGGCGACGAAATCGGTGTCGCGCGCGTCCGACGACACCTCGAGCGCCACGCGCAGCGGGCCGACGATGCGCAGCGGCTGGGCCAGCGGCTCGGAGGTGTAGACGAGCACGTCCTTGCGCGCCTCGACGTCGGCCTGGTCGACCGGGCCGGCCCGGTCCGCCGGGTTGCCGGTGCAGCACAGCGGGCCGCCGCGCGAGGGCACCGGGTCGGCCGGGTCGTAGGCGTATTCGTCGAAGGCCTCGCTGGGTGCCGGCCGTGGCGCGAGCACGCCGTCGCCAGCGCGGCTGTTGGCCTTGCCGCCGCCATGCAGGTACCACTTCTGCACCTGCACGTCTTCGGGCGGCCAGCGGCTGGCCTCGCGCCAGCGGTTCTCCACCAGCGTGAAGTACAGCACCGCCGGCAACTCCTTCAGCCCGGCACCCTCGCCCTTGAGCCAGTGATCGAACCAGCGCAGGTACCAGTCGCGGTAGGGCTGTTCGGCGTTGGCGACCGGCAGTTCGCCGAAGCGTCCGGCTTCCGGCGTCTCGGTGATCTGGCAGTGGTTGCCGGGCGCGAGGATCAGGTGGTGGTTGTCGTGCCCGGCGGCGCCGGCCTGTTCGCGCAGCCCCTCGGCGAGCGCGATCGAGCTGTCGACACCCTGGTCGCCCCAGGTCGCGATCACCAGCGACGGCGTGCTCAGCGTGTCCTTCGACGAGACGTAGTCCCAGCGGTCCCATAGCGGGTCGGTCAGCGGCGTGCGCAGGAAATCCTCGAAGCTGTTCGGCGCGTCGAGCTGGCGCTTCACCATGTCGACCAGCGGCAGCGTGCGCACGGCCTTGGCGATGTCGGTGTTCTCGGGCCACGCGACCGCCGGATTCTTGTAGCCGTTCTCGACGAACCAGCCGAACGACGACGCGAGCTGGAACACGCCGCCCTCGAACACGCCGAAATAGCCGTAGCGATTGCGGTAGCTGCCGATACCGCCGCCGGCGTCGATCGGCACCATCGCCCGGTGCGCCGGGTGCCGGGCGCGGGCCAGCGTGAATTGCAGTTCGCCGAGCGCCGAGCAGCCGAAGGTGCCGACCTTGCCGTTGGACCAGGGCTGGCGCGTGATCCAGTCCAGCGTCGCGCTGCCGTCCTCGGTGGTCTTCTCCCACGGCAGGAAGCTGCCGCCGGACGAGAACTTGCCGCGCGTGTCCTGCACCAGCACCGCGTAGCCGTGGCGGGCGAAGAACAGTCCGTAGTTCAGGCCCTCGCCATAGCGCAGCCGGCTGTAGGGGTGGCGAATGTAGATGGTCGGCAGCGGCCTGTCGGCGCCGGGCGGGCGGTACAGGCTTGCGCCGAGAACGACGCCATCGGGCATCGGCACTTTCACGCCGTAGTCGACGTGCACGCCTTCGGCGACCGCGCGCAGGTGGGTGCGCCAGTAGACGGGGATACGGTCGCGGAAGAGGTAGATCAGGGCGGCGGCGGCCACCAGGATGCCGAGCGCGATCGCGCCGCGCCGAACGAAAGTCGAGAGCACATCCATCTCCAAAGGTCGCTCGTCAGGCAGGCCCCCATCGCAGGGCGGCGCAGGATATCACCGGGCTCGGGGCCGGGCTGGCCCGCGGATGCGGGGCAGAGACCGTGTTTCAGTTCACCCACCAGGCGACCGCGGCGACCGCCGACGGGTCGATGTCGATCGATTCCACCTCGACCCGCGCGAGGCGGCCGGCCCAGGGAATCTCCACGCTGCGTCGGCCGGGCGACAGACCGGCCTCGAAGGTCTCGGGTTCGATCGACAGGCCGCTGCCGACAGCCTTCAGACAGGCTTCCTTGCGCGTCCAGCCACGCAGGAAGGCGCAGGTGCGGTCGGCGTCCGCGGCCGCGCCCAACTCGGCCTGCTCGGTCGGCGTGAAGTGCCGCGTGGCCAGTGCCGGCGTGTCGTCCATCGGGCTCAGTTGCTCGATGTCTACGCCCAGCTCGAGCCTGCGCGTTCCGTGGTCAGCGATGTCTGCCAGGCCGAGCAGCCCGAGACCGCCGCTGTGGCTCAGGTTGAAGGCGAGCCCGCCCTGGGCGCCCTGGCCCGGTGCGAGCGCCGGTTTGTCGAACTCGCCGAGCACGAAGCGCAGTTGCGCTGGCGCGATGCCGAGTGCGTCGCCGAGCAGCCAGCGCAGTGCCGCGCGGCCGGCGCGATAGCGCCGCGCGTCGCGCTCGAAGACGAAGCGGGCGGCGCGCGCTTCCTCGTCGGCGGCAAGAGCGAAGGGCTCGTCCGGCGGCGCGTCCAGGTCGATCAGAAAGAGCCGGGTGTGGAAGGCGGCCGGAAGTCGCAGCTCGCGCAGGACGGCAGGCTTCATGTGCGGGGATGCTCTCATAGAATCGCGCGCCCATGCCCCACGCTTCCCACCTGCCGCGGCTGATGCACGTCGTCGATTCGCTCGAGGTCGGCGGGCTGGAGCGCGTCGTCACCGACCTCGCGATCGAACAGCACCGCCGCGGTCATGCGGTGTGCGTATTCAGCATCAACGACACCGATGGTTTCGCACCCGACCTGCGCGCCGCCGGCATCGAGGTCGTGATCGGCGGCAAGCGTGGCAGTTTCGACCTGCAGGTTATCAAGCGCCTGCGTCTGCTGGCCCGCGAGCGTGCGCTGGACGTGGTGCATGCCCACAATTTCGTCCCGAACTACTACGCTGCCACCGCGCTGCTCGGCCTTGGCGACTCGCCGATCCTGGTCGGCACCTGCCACGACATGGGGCAGCGGCTGGCGCGGCGGCAGTTGCGCTTCATGTACCGCTGCTCGCTGCTGCAGACCTCGCGGCTGGCGATGGTCGGCCGGCAGGTGCACGAGCGTTTCGTCGGCTCGGGCATCGTCTCCGAGCGGCTCGCCGAGACGGTACTCAACGGCATCCCGGTGCGGCGTTTCGCGGCCACGCCTGCGGGCCGCGCGTCGGCGCGCCAAGCGCTTGGCGTCGCGCCCGATGCGCTGGTCATCGGCGCGGTCGGCCGGCTGGTCGACCTGAAGAACCACCGGTTGCTGATCGAGGTGATGGCGACGCTCGCGCCGCGCTTTCCAGATGCGCGGTTGGTGCTGATCGGCACCGGGCCGCTGGACGCCGCGCTGCGCGAGCAGGCAGTGTCCGCCGGCGTCGCCGACCGGGTGGTGTTTGCCGGCCAGCGCTCGGAAGTTGCGCAGCTCGTGCAGGCGTTCGACGTGTTCGCGATGCCGTCGCTGACCGAGGGGCTGTCGATCGCGCTGCTGGAAGCCTGCGCGACCGGGCTGGCGATCGCTGCCACCGCGGTCGGCGGCAATGTCGAGATCGTGCGCGACGGCGAGACCGGCCTGCTGGTGCCGCCGGGCGACGCAGCCGCGCTGGCCGATGCGGTGTCGCGCCTGCTCGCCGATCCGCCGCTGCGCGCCCGCCTGGGCGACGGCGCCCGCCGCTGGGTGTCCGACCACGCCTCGGTCGAGGCGATGGCCGACACCTACGCCGGCTTCTACGAGCGCGCCGCCCGCGCCGCGTGATCCCAGGTCACGAGCGCGCAGCCTGATCCCGCAGGTGTGCGAAGGCACGCTGCAGGCCGTCGGCGGTAGACACCCGCGGCGCCCAGCCGATCGACTTCAGCGCAGCGTTGCTGTAGCGCAGCGGCCGGTACATCGAGCGCACGACGTAGGGCGTGAACACCGCCGGAAGCTGCCCCTTGGAGGCGCGGTGGTACTTCTGCAGCCAGCGCGCGCCGAGCATGAACGCCCAGTGGGGCACCGGCAGGTGACGCATTGGCTGCACCTCGCGGCGATAGCGGCGCAGGTAGTCGGCACAAGTCGGCAGCTCGTCGTCGACGACGCTGAAGGCGCTGCCGGGGGGCGCGTTGAGGGCCGCTGTGGCCACCGCGTCGGCGCAGTTGTCGACGTAGGTCAGCGGCAGCAGCACGCGCCCGCCGAGCCCGAAGAACACGCCCATCGCCTTCAGCCCGACGCGTGGTGACATCGCGCCACCGCCGGGGCCGTAGATCACGCCCGGTCGCAGCACCACTGACTCGAAGCCGAAGCGCTCGCGGTACTCGTCGAAGAGCTGCTCCTGGCGCGTCTTCGCGTAGCCGTAGGCGCCCTTGGCGACACCGATGTCCTCGAGCGGGGTCGATTCGTCGAGCAGCGCGCCATTGGGCAACTGCTCGGTGCGGTAGACGGCGAACGAGCTGATCAACACGATGCGGCGCACGCGCTGTGCGGCCGCCGCATCGAGCAGGTTGCGCGTGCCGATGACGCTGTTGGCGAACATGTCGGCGGCCGCGCCGCGCATACCCGCGGCGGCGTGGATCAGCACGTCGATGCCGTCGACCAGCGCGTCGAGCGAACCGCGGGCGAGCAGGTTGGCGGCGCGCGCCTCGATGCGCGCCGCGGGGAATTCGGCGCGCAGCGGCGCGAGCGCAGATTCGCCCGGTGGTTGCCGGTAGTGCAGTGCCAGATCGGTGACGCCCTGCGCCAGCAGGCTGCGGGCGATCCGCTGGCCGAGGAAGCCGCCGGCGCCGGTCACGAGCACGTTCATAGTGAAGACTCCTGCATGCGTTCGACGATGCGGTCGATCACGACGCACACGCGGTGGATCTCGGCATGCGGAATCGGATCGGCGGCCTGGCTCTCGATCGCGTCGTAGAAGCGGCCGAGCAGCACCCGCATGCACTCGAAGTAGTGGAACTGGTGGCGGCGGAAGCGGCCCAGGTTACGCCAGCCGTTGCCGGCGAACTGCCGCGCCTGCACCCAGGGTGGAAACAACCGGCCGATCGCGCTCGGCTGGCTCTGGCGCGCGCTGTGCACCAGCGTGCGGGCCGCGTAGTCGAGTTCGACGGTGTCGCGCGTGCCCACGACGCGCAGCGTGTGCGCCACCGGCCGCCCGTGCGCGCTGACCATGCCGTTGACGGTGATGCCGCCGCTGCGCAGCATGAAACGAAGCTCGTCGGGCAGTGCGTCGACCACTGCATGCCCGCTCGGCTGGCGCCGGCGGAAGGCCTCGACCTGGACCGAAACATCGTCGTCGAGATGGCGAACCACCTTCGCCAGCACATGGTCGAGCACGTTGTGGAACAGCTTGCCCGGCAGGCGGTGCACCCAGTGGCCGGGGTCGGTCATCACCGCCAGGCCGTAGTCGCCGGCGAGGTTGTAGCCGTAGTGGGTGTCCAGGTGGACGATCTCGCCGAGCGCGCTGCGCTGCAGCAGGTCTTCGAGCGTCAGGCCGGGTGACTCGAAGTTGTAGAGGTAATTGACGCTGACGCGCCGGTCGGCGCGCGTGGCGGCGTCGAGGATCGTGCGCGCCTGCGCCGCGGTCAGCGCGAAGGGCTTTTCGACGAACACGTGGCAGCCGGCGGCGATCGCGGCCTCGGCGATCGCGACGTGCGAATCCGGCGGGGTTGCGATGTGGACCACGTCCAGCCGTTCGGTGCGCAGCATCTGCGCCAGGTCGGTGTAGCGCGCCGGCACGTCGAAGCGAACCGCGAGCTGTTCGGCCATCAGCGGTTCACGGTCGCAGACTGCGACGACCTCGGCGCGGCCGACCGCCCGAATCTGTTCCACATGTCCGTCCGCGATCTTTCCGCAGCCGACGATGCCTGCCCTCAAAGCCAAGACGATTCCCCTGGTGGCGCCTTGGGCGCCGTGTGGTCGAAAAAGCGCATCAGCGCGACGTGCGGCGCCACGAACCGCTGTAGCGCCCGGTCGCGTAGCGGAACGAGGCGATCATGAACGCCCAGTTCAGCGCGAACAGGAACGCGGCGATGCGGCACAGGCCCGGCATGCGCCGCCCGCTTCGGCTGGCGCCGTACAACAATGCAGCGAGCAGGTAGGCGCCGATCTGCCCGGCAGCGAACAGTGCCCAGGCGCTCGAATCGCGCGCCAGCCAGAGCGATGCGGCCAGGCCGATCGCCAGCAGGTGCGGCGCCAGCCAGCGCAGCACCTTGTGCGACAGGTACGCGAACGCGGTGCCGACGGAGATGCCGAACAGGTACTCCGGGTGACGGAACAGCGCCTGGAAATTGCCGATGCCGATACGCACGCGGCGGCCGTACTCGTCGGCAATGTGCGCCGGCGTTTCCTCGTGTGCGAAGGCCGCGGGTTCGTAGACCAGCCGGCCGCCGGCGGCAGCGGCGGTCATCGCGATGCAGAAGTCGTCGCAGACGGTGTCGGGCGCGAGCGGGCGCCAGTGCTCGCGCCGGATCGCGTAGATCGCCCCATTGGCGCCGAGCAGCGCGCCGATGCGGCTCTCGAAGAACTTCAGCACCTGTTCGACGCGCCAGTACAGGCTGTCCTGGTTGTCGCCGCCGCCGCCGCCGATCAGCCGCAACTCGCCGCTGACGCCGGCCACGCGCGGATCGGCGAAATGCGGCAGCAGCCGGCGCAGCGCCTGGTGGTCGAAGAAGGTGTTGGCGTCGGAGAACGCGACGATCGGCTCGGACGTCTTTGCCACCAGGTCGTTCAGCACGCTCGCCTTGCCGCGATTGGCGCTGAACACGAAGCCTGAGACGCGGGCGTCACGGCAGGCGCGCAGGATCTCGCCGGTGCGATCGCGGCTGCCGTCGGAGCCGATGTAGACGTGCAGCAACTCCGGGGGGTAGTCGAGCGCCAGCAGGTTGTCGATGCGCTCCTGCAGGTGAACTTCCTCGTTGTAGGCCGAAATCACGATCGCCACCGGGAGCAATTCGCCGGTGGCCGGCCGGCGGTCCTGCTTGCGCAGCACGTAGCGCGTGTCGCGCAGCAACTGGGCGGCGCCGGCGAGCACCGCCAGCACGAAGGGGTACAGCGCGTATGAATACAGCACGGCGCCGATGCACGCCCATGCCACGCCGCCGATGACGTCGGACGCCTCCACCCGGCTCAGGCCGCCGCCGCGCGCGACTGGTAGCCGGGGCGCGGAACAAGGTAGTCGCGATACTGCCCCGGATCGCCCGGCAGGCCCGCCTCGGCCGCCTTGGCAACGTTGTACATCTCGCGTGCGCTGACGTAGTGCAGTTTCCAGTCGCGGCCGTCGTTGTAGCGCTGCTGCAGGTATTCGAAGGCCCGCCGCATCGGGGCGCCGAGCACCGAGTCGATGTCGCGCTCCTCGACGCCGTGGGTATGGATCTTGACGAAGGTCCATTCCGGCCGGCCTTCGATGTGGATGCCGGTGCTCACCCAGGCGTCGACGCGCTCTGGGGTCGGCAGGCTGGTGGTGCGCACGTCGGCGTTTTCGATGCGCGGCATCAGGCCGAACTTGCGGTTGTGCCACATGAAGCCGAGCGGGCCCTGGATGATCATCAGGTCGCCGACGGCCTTGCCGCCGACGCGAACGCGCTCACCGGTGTCGTGCGACTTGGGCCGGTGCGGGTCGTCGGTCGCGTAGTAGATCTTGTTGACCGTGCTGGTCTGGCAGGGATCGGGTGCGGCCGGGAAGGTGAAATCGGCGAAGCAGCCTTCCTCGCGCAGCACGATCAGTTCGTTGTTGACGCCGCACTGCGCGCCGCTCGGGTGAGAGTTGTCGAGCGCCCAGTTGCCGTGAATGAAGGCCCAGCGCGGTTCTCCGGTTTGCGGGTCGCGCGCGACCGCGTCGTGGCCTTCGGAGAGTTGCCGGATGAAGCGGCGAAGCTTCTCGCGCAGCCCGGCGTCAGTGTCGTCGTGGTGGTGCAGGTGGATCTCGATCTCGCCCAGCCCCATGCGGCAGATCTCGACCAGCGGCTCGAGGTGCTCGGGACGGTATTCCTCTTCGGGGTAGAAGAAACTGTGGATCGGGCCGCGGCCATCGGCGTCGCGAAGTCCCTCGCACAGCTTCGGATAATCCTGCCGCCAGCGAGCCACGCGTGCGCACTCGGTGGCGTAGTCGGGCCGTCCGTAGCCGGGTTCGAAGTGGTCGACGAAGCAGAAGACGAGGTGTTGCGTCACCCCGGGCGGCACCTTGCCGCGCCAGTCCTGACGGAGGAAGCCCGGCAGCCACACGGCGATGTGCTTCTTGCGGATCTCGGCCAGCACGAGCGCGGCGGCCCCCAGCAAGGCCATGACGATGACGAACAACGAGAGGCGCATCTAGAAGGTCGGCAGGTGAGACGGACTCGCGCACCGGTAAGGCACGGGCGCGGAACGGGAGAAATCCCAGGCGGCGAAGCCGCCGAATGGCCCGGCGTCGTCAGCCGCCGCAGGTGCCGAATGCGTAGGCCGAAGAAGTCTAGCATCGGCCCCCCGGGTGAACCCGGGCACCTCGGCGGCGCAACCGGCAGTTCCACACACCCTTCCCGGACCCATGCGGCGGCTCGGGCGCCGGGCTGTCGGCCGGTGGGGGAGGGGGCGCCGGTCAGCCAAGGTTGCTCGAGAAGACGAACGCCCAGGCGCCGATCACGGCCCCTGCGCTGGCCAGCATCGTCGTTCGGACCCATGGCCGCACCGGCAGCGGGTCGAGTCCGAGGATTCGCGTCTGTGCGGTGGAGCAGCAATGGCGCGCGCACATGCACAGTGCGAGCAGCAGGTACAGGCCGGGCGCGTAGGTGCGCGACAGGAACCACGCGCAAGCGATGAAGCCGACAAGCGAGGCGCGCAGCAGCATCGCCATCTTTCGCTCCTCGTCGCCGACCAGCGTCAGCGTGCCCTGGGCCAGCCCCTGGAAGGCGACGACGATCAACGACAGCCACGCGAACAGGCCGAGCATGCCGAGTTCGGCGAAGCACAAAACGAACGAGTTGTGTGCGGTGAGCTGGTGGTATTCCTCGAAGTTGGCGTAGCCCACGCCGTAGATCGGCCGCGTCTTCAGCATGCTGATGCCGGCGCTCCAGGCCTCGATGCGGTCGGCGGCGGATTCCTCCTTGGTCGAGAAGTCGCGTCCGCCGCCGAAGCTGGTGGCGGCCACCGCGGCGACGACCGTCGCGGTCAGGATGCCGGCCTTGATGGGGCTCAGCATGCCGCGCAGCCCGAACAGGAGTTGCACCATCACACCGAGGATCGCTCCGCGCGAGTGAGTGAGGAAGATGCAGTACAGCAGCAGCCCGGCTGGCGCGACGAACATCACCAAATTGCGCAGCCAACGCCGGCGCATGGTCAGCCCGGCGAGGATCGGCAGCACCATCACCATGGTCTGCGCGAAGTCGTTGGGATCGTTCAGGAAGCCCAGGCTGCGCACGCGCCACATGTACTTCCCGGAGGTGTCGTCTGCCGGAGCGTCGACGTAGTCGTCGGCCTGGCCGTAGTCCAGCCCGGTCGACTGCTGCAGCACCAGGTCTGCCGCCATGTAGCCGGTGTGGTATGCGACGACGCCGGCGGCGGCCAGGATCGTGACGCAGGTCGCGACGACGAGGCAGGTTGCCTTCAGGCGCGCCAGCGTCGTCACGTTCAGCAGTGCAAGCACCATCAGCAGCACAGCGGCACTGAACTCGATCAGCGACGACGCCGCTGAGCCCACGCCGTTGGCGGCCGTCTTGGACAGCGCGATCGCGAACAGCAGCAGCCCGATCAGCTTGTAGTGCAGAGGCAGTCCGGCCGACTCCTTGGTCTTGGAGTAGGTCCAGAGCGCCGTCACCAATGCCAGGATGCCCAGAAGCAACATGGGCCGGTAGGGCGCGAGCTCGGGAAACAAGGTCTCCACCGGCCTGAAATACACGCAGACCAGGTAGAAGAGAAAGATGGCGAAGCTCATGGCGGCGGCGATGCTACGCTGCGCCGCAGCATCAGCCTTGCAGGTATCGACCGATCAGGGGCGCATTCGTGATGCATTGCCGTGGCGACGGCCTCCCGGACGGATGAACGTTGCGCAAAGCCCGGCATACTCGGCGCCGACCGTGAATGCCCGCCACCGACGAGTGCGAGCATCGCGCGTCACGCCGCGCCGGGCGTCATTCCGCGCGTCAGACACCGCACCGTCGCGTGCGCCAGCCTGTGCAGCCAACCGCATCCTCCACCGCGCCCCCGACGCGGGCCGCCCACCCCAGCATGCCGACCGAAGCGGCGTCACGCGCCGTCCGACGCGTGCTCTACCACCACCGCACGCAGGGCAAGGCTGTCGAGGGCGTGCACATTCGCGGCGTGACAGACGCGCTGCGCGCCGAAGGCGTGGCGGTCGACATCATCTCGCTGCCCGGCGCCGACCCGTACGCGACGCCGAAGGCGATGTCGCCGACGAAGCAGGCCCGGCCATGGATGAAGCTGGTGTCCGGCCTGCCCGAGCCGCTGTTCGAACTGGCCGAGCTGGCCTACAACGCCGTCGCCGGATGGCGAATCCTGCGCTATCTCAGCCGCCATCGCGACGTCGACTTCATCTACGAGCGCTACTCGCTGTTCATGTTCGTTGCCGTACTGATCGGGCGCATGCGCGGCCTGCCGGTGCTGCTGGAGGTCAACGACTCGGCCACCGTGGTTCGCGTGCGGCCGCTGTTCTTCCAGCGCCTGGCGATGGCCGTCGAGCGCTGGGCGTTCTCGCGAGCATCCGGGCTGGTGTTCGTTTCCGGCGCGTTCCGCGACCACGCGCGCTCCGCGCACCGGTCGATGGCGCCGGCGATCGTCACGCCGAACGCCGCCAACATCGACAAGTTCAGCTTCACCGCCGAGCAGCGCGAGGCCGCGCGGCGCAAGTGGAAGCTGGACGGCGTCGTCTGCGGATACCTGGGTGCGTTCGTGCCGTGGCACGCGATCGACCAGTTCGTCTACCGCATCGCCGAGCGGCTTTCCGAGGCGCCGCACCTGCAGTTGCTGCTGGTGGGTGACGGTGCGACCTTCTCGACCGTGGCCGAGTTCGTCCGCGCGCGTGGGCTCGCCGATCGCGTCGTGCTCACCGGCCGCGTGTCGCACGACGAAGTGCCGGGCCTGCTGGCGGCGATGGACATGGCGATCCTTCCCAGCGCGGGCGACTACACCTCGCCGGTCAAGCTGTTCGAGTTCATGGCCTGCGGCATCGCGCCGATCGCCCCCGATTTCTCGCCGATCCGCGAGGTGCTGAGCGACGACCGAACCGGCTGGATGTTCAAGGCCGGCGACCTCGACGCCGCGGTGGACCGGGTGCTGTCTCACAGCCTCGACACGCCATCGCTTCAGCGAGTGGGCGCTGCGGCACGCGACTACGTCGCCCGCGAGCGGCAGTGGCGCAATAACGTGGTCCAGCTCATGGAGTTCCACCACCGGCTACAGGTCGCGCCTCGCCGATGATCCTGCTGGACGACCTGCGCGCCAAGCAGGCGCTGTATTCCCAGTACGGCGAGTCCTGTTCGCTGGCCAAGGCGGTGATGGCCGACGGCACCGCTGCCAACGCGCTGTACCGCGCTCAGGCTGCACTTGCGCGCTGGCGCCTGGCACCGTTGGCGCTGATTCCGCACACATTGAATAAGTGGTTCAACGGTTGCGTGATCGGCGTGCGCGCTCAGTTCGGGCCGGGGCTGGTGCTGATCCACCCGGTCGGTGTGGTGATCAATTCCAGCGTGCGCGCCGGCCGAAACGTGTGGATCGAGAGCGGCGTCGTCATCGGTGACAACCGCGGGCGCGTGCCGCAGATCGGCGATGACGTGTTCCTCGGTTCGGGCGCCAAGGTGATCGGCGGCGTGCGGCTCGGCCACGGCGCCCAGGTCGGCGCCAACGCGGTGGTGCTGCAGGACGTGCCGGACGGCACGCTGGCCATCGGCGTGCCGGCGCGGATCGTCGCGCGGCGCGCCTGAACCGGCGCGCCGGCGCCTCCGGGCGTCAGCTCAGGCCAGCGCCTCGCTCAGCACGCGGCCTTCCATCACCGGCGGAACGGCGATGCCCATCAGCGTGAGCATCGTCGGCGCGACATCCAGGTTCGTGCACTTCGGCAGTGCGGCGCCACGGCGGATGCCGGCGCCGTAGAACGCGAGCATGCCGTCGATGTGGTGCATGCCCTGCTTGACGGTGGGCACGTCGACGGCGAACAGCTCGTCGATCCCGACGGAGCGCTCCGGGCGATTCGCCATCGCCGGGAAGCGGTAGCGGATGCCCGGCGGATGCTGCGCCAAGCCGAGCGGCGTGATCGTCAGGATCTCGCCGGTCTCGGCGACCGCGAAGGCCGGCTCGACCACGTCGCCGACGGTGCGGCGGATGCCTTCGAACTGTGCGATCAGCTCGCGCCTGCGCGTCGCGTCCGGCACCGAAAGATTCCACTGCGGCACCATCGTCGGAACGACCTCGACGATGCCGTCACGGCCGACGATGTCGAGCAGCGCATCGATCTTGCCAATGCGCACGACGATCTTGCCTTCGCGGTACTTGTCGCTGATGTACGGCTGCTGGCCCATGCTCGACGCGATGACGAGCACGGTGTCATCGTCGATCAGCGCCATCGCGCGGCCGACCAGCTCATCGCACAGGCGGTAGCCCTCGGGAACGGCCTGCCCATACTTGGCACGTTCTTCTGCCGGCGCCTTGACCGGGAACTTGGTGTCGTCCCATGCGCGCCAGTAGTGGTGCATGTAGTGGGCCGCGTGGTTGCTGTGCCAGGTCGCGAAGTCGGGCCTGCCGCGCTCGTAGAGCTGCGAGAAGAAGTCGAAGTTCAGCCGCGGCTGCAGGCTGACGCGGCGCCAGCGCACGTGCGGGCGCAGCCGCTCGTTGGCCAGTTGGGCCGCGACGCGCGCGCAGGTCGATGGCCGCAGCCCGAGGCGCAGCAGCCGCGCGCCGTTGCGCAGGCTTTCCAGCGCGCCCGGCGGGCGCGTGGTCTTGTTGTGGATCTGGGTGTAGCGGCGGTTGATCGCCTGCACCGGGCGCAGG
The DNA here is from genome assembly GCA_044223035.1 of Piscinibacter sp. Lineage (GTDB taxonomy): Bacteria > Pseudomonadota > Gammaproteobacteria > Burkholderiales > Burkholderiaceae_C > JBGAMJ01. The sequence goes on along the minus strand of JBGAMJ010000026.1, from coordinate 14,875 downwards.
TCGGGCGGGTAGGTGTCGTCTGACGGCGCGAACGGGCCCGGCACGAAGAAGCCCTTGACCGGCTCTGGCGGGAAGGCGCTGATGCTGCCGAACACGCCGACGCTGCCGCCAGCATCCGACACGTACTGCCAGGTGCGCTTGGCGGTGATCGTCTCGGCGTCCTGCCCGAGCACCGATGCGCCGTGCACCGCCTGCGACACGCCGGTGTGCAGCGTGACCCAGGTGATCCACGGGTCGAGCAGCGGCGGACGTTCGACGGCCGATTGCAGCGCCCACGCACCGTCGCGCTTGAGCCGCGTGAAGTTCGGCAGGTAGTCCGGGCCATGGTCGGCGATCAGCTTGTCGATCACGCCCCAGTTGATCTCGTTGAACTCCAGCAGGAGCACCTTGCGCTTTGCACTCATCTCGTACCTCTGAACATCGATGCCGGTCGGCACGGTTTCATTCTGTGGTGGGGCCGCGGCGGGCGAGGCGACCTGGATCAAGCCCGGTCACCGGTGGCGCGCGCGCCCGCGTGCTTTCTCGACCACCTGCTGGCAGACGGCCAGCGTCTCGGCCGCCACGTCGTCCCAGGAGCGCCGCATCGACGCCGCGATCGCGGCGTGATCCCAGTGGCGGTCGAGTGCCTGGCGCAGCGCGCCGCTCAGCGCCTCGACGTCGCGCGGGGGAATCAGCAGCCCGGTGTCGTCGTTGACCAGCTCACGCGTGCCGCCGACGTCGGTCGCGACGACCGGGCGGCCGCAGGCAAGCGCCTCGACCACGACGTTCGGGTAGCCCTCGGACCAGCTCGGCAGGGTCAGCACGTCGGACGCGCAGATCCATTGCGCCACCGTGGCCGGCGGCACGCCCCCGACCATCACGACGCGATCGGCCGCGCCCGACTGGCCGATCAGCTCGTCGAGCGCATCCTTCATCACGCCGTCGCCGATCAGGACCAGCTTGAGCGCCGGATCCTGCGCGGCCATCGAGCGGAACGCACTCATCAGCTCGCGCAGCCCCTTGGCCTCGACGAAGCGGCCGACGTAGACGACCACGCGGTCGGTCTCGCCGATGCCGAATCGCGCGCGCGCGGCCGCGCGGTCGCCTAGCCCGAACACCGAGGTGTTGAAGCCGTTGACGATCGTGTGCGTGTCATGCGGCCGGGCGCCGAAGTCCTCGATCGCGTGCCGGCGCATTGCCTCGCTGACGGTCAACAGCGCGTCGGCTTCGGCAATGGTGTGGCGCGTCAGGCGCGCATTCATTCCGGAGCGCACGTGGATGTCGGAGCCGAGCGCGCCGACCACGCAGGGCACGTCGAGCCGGCGCGCCACCTTCAGGCCCGCATAGCCGTCCGGGTAGACCCAGTAGGCGAGTACCACGTCGGGATCGAACGCCCGCACGCGCGGCGACAGCACCCAGCTCGCGACGCGGCCGTTCATCGAGCGCGAGACCACCGGGATCGCCGGGTAGTCGAACGCGTCGACATCGATGCCGTCCAGGCGGTAGCCCGATTCGACCTTGCCGTAGAGATAGCTGCGCGGCGTGAAGCCGGGCATGCGCGGATAACGCAGCGTCTGGAAGAACACCTTCACGTCCGCCAGATGCGACAACGAGCGCGCGGTTTCGTGGATGTAGCGGCCGCGCGTCATGTCGTGCGGCACCGGGAGCATGGGCGTCACCAGTGCGATGCGCAGACGCGATGAACGGCGTGGGTGGCCGGCGGCATCGCCGCGGCTGTCATGGCGGCGCGGTTCGGGTTCGGAGCTCGCTCGCGCTGCTCCGGTTCGGGCCAAGATCGCTGGGTCCATCGGGATCGCTGGGGGAGGCGTGAACGACCTCATATTGTGCGGCGCAACGATGACCCGACAAGGCGCCGCGCCACCGCAGGCATGGGATTGCGTCACGAAACCGGCCACGGCGCGGCCATTCCGTGCGCGACGGCGCCGCGTTGCGGCGGGGCGGCGGCGACAATGCCGCCGGGCATCCCTTGTCGCGGCCCGCCCCGAAGTACCCCATGGCCAAGCACCGCTTCCACGAAATCGACCTGCTGCGCGGCATCGCCTGCCTGATGGTCGTGCTCTACCACTATCTGCACCGCGGCCAGGCCGCCGGTTGGATCGCCACCTCAGCCGAACCTTGGGCGGACGCGCTCGCGCGCTACGGCTATCTCGGTGTGCACCTCTTCTTCATCATCAGCGGCTTCGTGATTTTCATGTCGGCCGAGGGCGGCAGCGCGCGGCAGTTCGCCGCGTCGCGCGTCGCGCGCCTGTACCCGGCGTTCTGGGTGGCGGCGCCGCTGACTGCCGCGGTGGCCTGGCTGTTCCATGCCGACACCTTCACCGTCGGGCCGGGCCAGTTGCTGGTCAACCTGACGATGGCGCCGCACTGGTTCGGCGTGGATTTCGTCGACGGCGCTTACTGGTCGCTGGCGGTCGAACTCCAGTTCTACCTGTTGGTCGGCGCGGCGTTGTCGCTGGGTTGGCTGCACCATGCGGAGCGCCTCGTGGCGGTCTGGCTGCTGGTCGCCGTGGCCGACGCTTGGCGGCCGATGTGGCCGGTCGAGTTCTGGCTGGCCGCGAAGTGGGCGCCGCTGTTTTGCGCCGGGATCTGCGCATACCGCATCCGCACTCAGGGTGCGAGCGCGGCCCGCTTCGGGCTGTTCGCGGTGGCCTACCTGCTGGCGCTGTATCAGGCGATTCATGCCGCCCTCTGGCCGGGGCCCGGTGAATCCGCCGGGAGCAGTGCGCTGGTGATCGGCGTGCTGGTGACCGCGTTCCACGCGCTGTTCGTCGCCATCGCCTTCGGCCGGCTGCGCCTGCCGTCGAACGGGCTGGCGGTTTGGGCCGGTCTGCTGACTTATCCGGTGTACCTGCTGCACCAGAACATCGGCTACGTGCTGCTCGCGGCGCTGCAGCCGTTCGTGCCACCGTTGGCGGTCCGAGTCCTGATCGTGATCGCCGTCGTGGTTGCCGCGGCCTGGGCCGCCGTGCGCTGGATCGAACGGCCGCTGGCGCGGCGCCTGCGCCGCTGGATCGACGCGCCGCCGGTGCGGCCCGCGACCGCCTGAAGCGAGGCCACGACCGCGGGCGAGGTTGCCGTCGAAGCCGGACGATCGGCTACCGGGCGACGGTTTCGGTGCTGCCACCGGCGGCGCACAGGGCGCCGACCCGTCGCAGCAAAGACATCACGCGGGCGTAGCAGGCATCGAATGCCGCCGGGCCCTCGCCGTAGGGGTCGGGAATCTCGATCGGCCCAGGCGCCACCGCTGAGAGCTGGTGCAGCTTGCGCCGCACTGCCGGGAAACGCGCCAGCAGGTCACGCTCGTTGCGCAGATCGAAGACGAACACCACGTCGGCCGCTTCGAGCATCGCGGCGTCGACCACTTGCGAGCGGTGCGCGCTCAGATCGACGCCGATGCGCCGGGCGGCCGCCACCGCGTCGTCGGGGCTGGAGCGCCCGGCGTGCGGGTGGGTGCCGGCCGAGACCACCCGCAGGCGCGGTCCAAAGCGCGCCGCATGCTCGGCGAACGGGCTGCGGCAGATGTTGCCAAAGCAGACGAACAGCACCGAGTGCGCGTCGCGCACGGCCCGCTCCGCACGCCGGCGCGCCAGCAGCCGCCACGGTGGCAGGCGCCGCAGGCGGGCGAAGGCAGGCTCGATCAGCATCTGCCGCAACTCCACCCCGGCCGGCGCCGGGTCGTCAGACACCAGCGTGTCGCTGCGCTCGTTGCCGCCGAGCACGTGCCTCAGTTCGCCCAGCACGGACAAGGGCGGGATCGTGCACAGTCCTGGCTCCTGGCGATGCGCCAGGCGGTTCGTCTTGAACCAGTTGCGGTCCAGGTGCCAGGAGCGCGCGTACAGGCCGATGCGGTACTGCTGCGGAAAATCGATCCGGCCCTGGCGCTGCATCTGGTACCAGAACAGCGGGATGTCGATGCCCGCAGCGATCGTCAACGGCAGCGAGCCCCACAGGCGGCCGTTGATCTCCATCAGCCACCAGCGCCGCGTGGCCGGGTCGCGCTTGAACTCGAACATCGCGACGCCGCTCATCGATGTCGCCTCGACCAGGCGGCGTGACGCGTCGAGCATGCCCGGGTCCAGCGCCGCACTGCGCCGGTAGCTGCTGCCGCCGCCGGCGGGCGGCTCGTGCACGCGCTCGTGCTGGAACGCGGTGAGGATGCGGCCGTCGCGCGCCAGCAGTTCGACGCCGACGCCGCGCCCTGGCACGGTCGTCTGCACCAGCACGCCGTGTTCGAGCTGGGAGTCGTCGATCACCGGCGCGGGCCGTCGCGGGCCGACCCGGTGCACGAGATACTGGCGGCCGACCTCGTCGATGCGGGTCGACTGCATCGGCTTCAGGTAGAGGTCGTTCCCGTCGGCGATGGCGGCGGCGATGGTGGCATCCAGCTCGTCGCGGCGCCGGAACACGCGCTGCGGCGGCACCGGTACGCCCAGCGACTCGGCCAGCGCATGGGTGGCGGCCTTGCTGAACGCGACCGCGAAGGCCTCCGGCGACATCAAGGCATAGCGCTCGACCGCGTCGAGTCCGGCGCGGTGGTGCTGCAGCGGCAGCACCTGGGCGTCGTGACAGCCGATCACGAAATCGTAATCGCGCTCGGCCATCAGGCGGTTCAGGTCGTCGCGCCAACGGCTCTCGCCGGTTCGGTAGGGCGCGATTTCGACGCTGCGGTCGATGTAGCGCGACGCCATCGCGGGCAGGCCCGGCCGGGCCCAGCCGACGTCGACCGACAGTCCGGCGCGGCCGAACGAGCGGATCGTGGACAGGAAGCTGCGCGAGTCTTCGCCCAGCACGAGCACCCGGCGTCGGCCGGGTGTCTCCTGTCGCGGTTCAGATCCAGACACGCGCGGTGGCGGACATCGCCGCCGCCGCGAGGCGGATGCGGGCCGGAGACACGTACGAATCGAAGGCGACTCGATGCACGTCGAACGGATTCATCTGCCCGGGCAGGTTCGTGCCGCCATAGAACGAGAACGCCGCGCGCAGGCCGATCTCGGCCGCCACCTGCTGGGTGTCGAGATTGAACGCGTCGCGCTGGCCCACCGGGTAGGCGAGGAAGCGTGGTTCGACGCCGAGTTCGCGCTCCAGCACCGTCTTGCACAACTGCAGCTCGTTGCGCTGCTCCTCGCGCGGCAGCTTCGACAGCAGGCGGTGCGTGTGGGTGTGCAGCCCGATGGCGGTTCCGGCCGCCTTCATCGCGCGCACTTCCTCCCAGTTCATCATCAGGTTGGCGCGGATGTGTTCGCGCGTGCAGCCGACCGCCGCCTCGAGTTCGGTCAGGAAGCGCTCCGGCTCGGTCATCTGCGGGCTCTTGAAGCTGCGCAGCAGAGCGCGCAGGCCGAGCTGGAAGTTCGCCGGCGCCAGGTCGAAGGTCTCGTCGCGAGGGTAGGTCATGTGCAGCGAGCCGGACCGGCACTGTGCGGCCAGGTACGCGATCTCGTCCCACCACGGCACGACGCGGTCCTCGACGTAAGACGTGACGACGAACAGGATCGACTTCACCCCGTGCGACTGCATCACCGGGAAGGCCGCCTCGAAGGTGTCGCGGTAGCCGTCGTCGAAGGTGACGAGCAGTACCGTCTCCGACGGCGTGTAGCGGCCCTCGATCACCTCGAGGGCTTCGTCAGGCGTGGCGAATCGGTACCGCTTGGAGAGCAGTCGCAACTGCTCGTCGAAGCCGTCGGCATCGGTCGTGAAGGCGCCAGGGTCGAAGAGCGATCGCTTCGCGTCGCCGATTCGGTGGTAGTTGAGGACCAGCAGTTGCGGCTTGGATGGAACTGTCTCGAGAAGCCGCAGAAGACCCAGGCGCCACATCATGCGTGCCAGAAGGTCCTTCTTGGATACCATCTTGGATCGGGCTGTGTGGAGTTCCTGCCCGATTCATTCTAGGGTAGGACCCCGCTCCTTCCAGCCGCCCGGAACGAGTTCCCCCCCATCCGCGTCCATCGTGTAAAGGATGCACGGTTTGGCGCGCGGGATCGGCTGCCGCAAGCGGCCGATGGCGCGTATCGGCGCGCTCGCGCCGCGCCAGGTCGATGGCTTCGCGCGGCTTGCGGCGGGAGCCGCACAGCGCACGTCGGCAAGCTCACACATCACTTTCATTGCCGATCGCAAGTCGTTATTTTTACAGCGATTTGTCGCTGCGACTCCGCTTTTCATTCCGCCGGTAAGTGCTTGATTCCATTGATTTTTACGAAGCGGTTACGTTGACCCTCCGGGTGCGATGAGCTAAAGTGCCGCGAAGTGCACTTCTGTGGGTTTTTGTGGCAAACATCGTGTTTCAAGGGCCCGCGGCTCTGACCCTGGATGGCAAGGGGCGCATCGCCATGCCATCCCGGCACCGCGAGATCCTGGCCGCGATGGGCGTCAACCAGCTCACGATCACCAAGCACCCCGACGGTGCGCTGATGATCTTCCCGCGCCCGGCGTGGGAGACCTTCCGCGACAAGGTCTCGGCGCTGCCGATGTCGGCCGTCGGCTGGAAGCGGGTGTTCCTCGGCAATGCGATGGACGTCGAGATCGACGGCTCGTCGCGCCTCCTCATCGCCCCCGAGCTGCGCGCTGCCGCCGGCCTGACGCGCGACGTGATGCTGCTCGGCATGGGCAACCACTTCGAACTGTGGGATGCCGCCCGCTACGCCGAGCACGAAGCCAAGGTGATGCAGTCCGAGATGCCGGATGCGCTGAAGGACTTCAGCTTCTGAGCCCGATGACGAATGCGGCATCCCCCCGTCACACCACCGTCCTGCTGCGCGAGGCGGTGGATGCGCTCGTCACCGCGCCGGACGGCATCTACGTGGACGGCACCTTCGGCCGTGGCGGCCACACCCGCGAGCTGCTGCGGCGGCTGGGAGCGAGGGCGAGGCTGATCGGCATCGATCGCGACCCCGAAGCCGTGCACGCCGCGGCGACGGGCGAAACGCGGGTCGAGGACCCGCGTTTCTCCATCCACCACACGAGTTTCGGCCGCCTGCGCGAGACGCTGGCCGAACTCGGCGTGACCCAGGTGCATGGGCTGCTGCTCGACCTCGGCGTCTCGTCGCCGCAGATCGATACCCCGTCGCGCGGCTTCAGCTTCCGTTTCGACGGCCCGCTGGACATGCGCATGGACACCACCCGTGGCGAAAGCGCCGCGGATTTCCTGGCCCGCGCCGACGAGCGCCACATAGCGGAGGTGATCCGTGATTACGGGGAAGAACGGTTTGCTGTATCGGTTGCAAAGGCGCTTGTTGCTCGGCGCGAAGGCGGGAACCCTGTGCGAACCACCCGGGAGCTTTCCGAAGTCGTGGCTCGTGCGGTCAAGACCCGTGAACCGGGGCAGGACCCCGCCACGCGTACCTTTCAGGCTCTTCGGATTTTCGTCAACGCCGAGCTGGAGGAGCTCGAACAGGTACTGAGCGCGTCGCTCGACCTGCTGGCGCCCGGCGGGCGGCTGGTGGTGATCAGCTTCCATTCGCTCGAGGACCGCATCGTCAAGACCTTCATCGCGCGCGAGAGCAAGCCGGCGTACGACCGCCGCGTGCCCTTCGCGCCGCCCGCGCCGACGCGGTTGTCCGCGCTCGGCCGCGTGCGCGCGGGCGCCGACGAGGTGGCGGCCAATCCGCGCGCGCGCTCGGCGGTGATGCGCGTGGCCGAACGCTGCGCGGCGCCGGGGGTGGCGGCGTGACGCGGCTCAACATCGTGCTGCTGCTGGTGCTGATCGGCAGCGCCATCTACCTGATCCAGGTTTCGCACGACGCGAGGCGGCTGTTCAACGACCTCGACCGGGCGCAGGCCGAGGAGCGCCGGCTCGACTCCGAGAACGAGCGCCTGAAGGCCGAGCGCCAAGCGCAGGCCACGCCGCTGCGGGTCGAGAAGGCGGCGCGCGAGAAGCTCGCGATGCGCTCGGCGACGCCGGCGATCACGCAGTACGTCAGCTACACCCAGGCGGCTCCCGCGCCGAACGCGCCGGCCAGTGCCGCCATCGATTCCGGAGCGATGCGATGAGTCGCAGCTTCCAGTGGATCCGGAACCTCGGCAGCGCGTGGTCACGCGGCGGCGCCGCGCCGGCCGCCACGCCCCCCGCCAAGGCGGGCAAGGCCGGCAAGGCGACCACCGTGCGCAGCGTCAACTACGCGAGCAGCCCGCTGCTGGCCGCGCGCACGCCGCCGGTGCGTTCGAAGTTCGTGGTCGCGCTGGTCGGGCTGAGCTTCTGCGTGCTGCTCGGCCGGGCCGCCTACGTGCAGATCCTGGAGGCGCCGTTCTTCCTGCGCCAGGGCGAGATCCGCTATGCGCGCACGCTCGAGCTGACGGCCAGCCGCGGCCGCATCGTCGACCGCAACGGGCTGATCCTCGCGGCGAGCCTGCCGTCGCCCTCGCTGTGGGCGATCCCGAAGGACATGGACGCCGACCCCGCCGCGCGCCGCCGGCTCGCCAAGCTGCTGGACATGCCGTCGAAGGAACTGGACGAGCGGCTCGCGTCGAACAACAACTTCGTCTGGCTGCGCCGCCAGGTGGACGATGCGCTGGCGCGGCAGGTGCTGGCGCTCGACCTGAAGGGCGTGCACCAGGTGCGGGAATTCAAGCGCCAGTACCCGGAAGGCGAGTCGGCGGCGCACGTCGTCGGCTTCACCAACGTGGAGGACCGCGGCCAGGAAGGCATCGAACTCGCGTTCGAGAAGGACCTGGCCGGCCGCGACGGCTCGCGCCGCGTCATCAAGGACCGGCTCGGCCGCGTCGTCGAGGACATCGGTGACAGCGTCGCCGCGGTCGACGGGCGCGACATCGAGCTGTCGATCGACTCCAAGGTGCAGTTCTTCGCCTACCAGCGCATCCGCGACGCGGTGGCCGAGAACAAGGCCAAGGCGGGCAGCGTGGTGGTGCTCGACGCGCAGAGCGGCGAGATCCTGGCGCTGTCGAACTTCCCGAGCTACACGCCGGGCGACCGCCGCAACCTGACCGGCGCCCAGCTTCGCAACCGCGCGTTGACGGACACCTTCGAGCCCGGCTCGACGATGAAGCCGTTCATCGCCGGCTGGGCGCTCGAGACCGGCCGCGTGACGCCCGACACGGTGATCCAGACCGCGCCCGGCCGCATGACGCTGACCGGCTCGCTGATCACCGACTCGCACCCGCACGGCGACCTGACGGTGTCGCAGGTGATCCAGAAGTCGAGCAACGTCGGCGCGGTGCGCATGGCGATGCAGTTCCAGCCACGCGAGATGTGGGAGCTGTATTCGCAGGTCGGCTTCGGCCAGAAGCCGCAAATCGGCTTTCCCGGCGCCGTCACCGGCCGGCTGCGCCCGTACAAGACCTGGCGCCCGATCGAGCAGGCGACGATGAGCTACGGCTACGGCCTGTCGGCCTCGCTGCTGCAGATCGCGCACGCCTATACCGTGTTCGCGCACGACGGCGAGGTGATCCCGATCTCGATCACCCGCCAGGGCGACACGCCGGTCGGCCAGCGGGTGTCCGGCGTGAAGGTGCTGTCGCCGAAGACGGCGCAGCAGGTGCGCGAGATGCTGCACCTGGTCACGCTGCCCGGCGGCACCGCGCCGAAGGCGCAGACCATCGGCTACACCGTCGGCGGCAAGTCGGGCACCGCATACAAGCAGGAAGGCCGCAGCTACGCGACCAAGAAATACCGCTCGTGGTTCGTCGGCATGGCGCCGATTACCAACCCGCGGATCATCGTCGCGGTGATGGTCGACGAGCCGACCAACGGCAAGTACTACGGCGGCGAGGTCGCCGCGCCGGTGTTCAGCGAGGTGGTGCAGCAGACGCTGCGCACGCTGGGCGTGCCGCCCGACCTCGAGGTGCGCCCGCAGATCGTCGCGCACGACATCCCGGCCGAGCCGGAGAGCTTCTGATGCCGCTGCGCCACCTGGAATCCGTGCCTCAAGCGCTCGGTTGGCTCGCCGATCGCGGCGTGCGCGCGCTCGCCACCGACAGCCGCCGCGTGCGCCCGGGCGATGGATTCATCGCCTGGCCGGGCTACGCGCAGGACGGCCGCCGCCACGTGGCGCCCGCGCTTGCCGCCGGTGCCGCGGCCTGCCTGGTCGAGGCCGACGGCGTCGACGCGTTCGGCTTCGACGATCCGCGCATTGCCGCCGTGCCCGGCCTGAAGGCCGCCACCGGCCCGCTCGCCAGCGGCTTCTTCGGCGAGCCGAGCCGGGCGCTCGACGTCGTCGCCGTCACCGGCACCAACGGCAAGACCTCGACCGCCTGGTGGACGGCGCAGGCGCTCGGCGCCTGCGGCCGGCGCGCCGGCGTGGTCGGCACGCTGGGCGTCGGCGAGCCGCCGGCCGTCGAGCACACCGGGCTGACGACGCCCGACCCGGTCACGCTGCAGGCCGCGTTCCGCCGCTTCGCCGATGCCGGCTTCGCCGCCTGCGCGATCGAGGCGTCGTCGATCGGCCTCGTCGAAGGGCGGATGGACGGCACCCGCATCGCGGTCGCGGCGTTCACCAACTTCACGCAGGATCATCTTGACTTCCACGGCTCGATGGCCGCGTACTGGCAGGCCAAGGCGGCGCTGTTCGCCTGGACCGGGCTGCGCGCCGCGGTGGTCAACCTGGACGACCCGCGCGGCGCCGAGCTGGCGGCCGGCATCGCCGCGCGCGGGCTGGCGCTGTGGACGGTGTCGGCCGGGGGCGACGCCGTGCTGAGCGCACGCGCGATCGGCTACGTCGACGGCGGCATCGCCTTCGAGGTGCACGAAGCTGCCTCGAAGGCGCCGGTGCGCAGCGCGCTGATCGGCGCGTTCAACGTGTCGAACCTGTTGGTCGTGATCGGCGCGCTGCGCGCGCTCGGCGTGCCGCTGGCCGAGGCCGCCGCCGCCTGCGCGACGCTGGGCCCGGTGCCCGGGCGCATGCAGCGCGTGGACCTCGCCGACGCGCCTGACGGCGCCGCAGCAGCCGCCGCCCATCCCGCCGCCGTCGCCACCGCCACCTCAGCCACCTCAGCCGCCACCGCCGCCGCCCTGCCGCAGGTCGTCGTCGACTACGCGCACACGCCCGACGCGCTGGAGAAGGCGCTCGCCGCGCTGCAGCCGCTCGCCCGGGCGCGCGGGGGCGCGCTGTGCTGCGTGTTCGGTTGCGGCGGCAACCGCGACGCCGGCAAGCGCCCGCTGATGGGCGCGATCGCGCAGCGCCTCGCGCAGCAGGTGATCGTGACCAGCGACAACCCGCGCCACGAGGCGCCGGCCGAGATCCTGCGGCAGATCGTCGCCGGCATGAGCGGCACGCCGCGCGTGATCGAGGACCGGCGCGCTGCGATCGCCGAGGCCGTGGCGTCTGCCGCCGCGCGCGACGTGATCCTCATCGCCGGCAAGGGCCACGAGGACTACCAGGAGATTGCCGGCGTCAAGCATCCGTTCGACGACGCCGTCGAGGCGCGTGCCGCGCTGGCCCGCCGGAGGGCCGCCGCATGATGACCCTCGGCGAAGCCCACGCGCTGCTGCCGGGCTCGACGCTCGTCGGCGACCCGTCGATCGCGATCTCGCGCGTGCACAGCGACACCCGCACGCTGCGCCCGGGCGACCTGTTCGTCGCGCTGCGCGGCGAGCGCTTCGACGCGCATGATTTCCTGCCGCAGGCCGGCGCCGCCGGCGCGGTCGCGGCGCTGGCCGAGCGCGGACTGTCGGCCGCCGGGGCGCCCGGCCTTCCGGGCCTGCAGGTCGACGACAGCCGCGCCGCGCTCGGCCGCCTGGCGGCCGGCTGGCGCCGCCGCTTCGCGCTGCCGCTGATCGCGGTGACCGGCAGCAACGGCAAGACCACGGTCACGCAGATGGTCGCGACGATCCTGCGCGCCTGGCTCGGCGACGCGGCGTTCTCGACCGAAGGTAACTTCAACAACGACATCGGCGTGCCGTTGACGCTGCTGCGGCTGCGCGCGGCGCACCGCGCCGGGGTGGTCGAGCTTGGCATGAACCACGTTGGCGAGATTGCCGCGCTGGCCGCGCTGGCGGCGCCGACCGTCGCGCTGGTCAACAACGCGCAGCGCGAACACCAGGAGTTCATGGCCGGCATCGAGGCGGTGGCGCGCGAGAACGGCGCGGCCATCGAGGCGCTGGGCGCGGCCGGCACCGCGGTGTTCCCGGCCGGCGATACCTACACCCCGCTGTGGCGCGAGCTGGCCGGCGGCCGGCGCGTGCTCACGTTCGCGCACGAGGCGGAGGCTGCCGCTGCCGCCGCCCCGGCCGCGAGCGGCGCTGCGGTCACCGCCGCCAACGGCGCCGCCTCGGCCGCCGACGTCACCGCGCACGCCGACTGGGCCGTCGACCACTGGGCGCTGCGCCTGCGCACGCCGGCCGGCGACGCGCCCGCCGCGCTGCGCATGCCCGGCCGCCACAACGTGCTGAACGCGCTCGCCGCCGCCGCCTGCGTGCTGGCCGCCGGCGGCCCGCTGGACGCGGTGGTGCGTGGGCTCGAGGCGTTCGAGCCGGTCAAGGGCCGCTCGCAGCTCAAGCGCTTCGAGCGCGACGGCCAGCGCGTCACGCTGGTCGACGACACCTACAACGCCAACCCCGATTCGGTGCGCGCCGCGATCGACGTGCTCGCCGGGCTGCCCGGGCCGCGCTGGCTGGTGCTGGGCGACATGGGCGAGGTCGGCGACCAGGGCCCGGCCTTCCACCGCGAGGTCGGCGCCTACGCACGGGAGCGCGGCATCGAGTCGCTGTGGGCGGCCGGTGCGCTGTGCGCCGAGGCCGCGTCGGCCTTCGGTGCCGGGGCGCGCCATTTCGCGACCGTGGCCGAAGTGCTGGCGGCCTTGCCGCAGGCGCCGGTGTGCCGCGCCGTCGTCGCCAAGGGCTCGCGCTTCATGAAGATGGAGCAGGTGGTCGCCGCACTGCTCGCCGCCCCGGGAGGTGACCATGCTGGTTAGCCTGGCCCAGTGGCTGCAGACGCTGTCGCCGGAGTTCGGCTTCTTCCGCGTCTTCCAGTACCTGACCTTCCGCGCGGTGATGGCGGCGCTCACCGCGCTGCTGATCGGCCTCGCGTTCGGGCCGTGGGTGATCCGCCGCCTCACCGCGCTGAAGATCGGGCAGCCGATCCGCGGCTACGGCATGGAGAGCCACATCTCGAAGAGCGGCACGCCGACCATGGGCGGCGTGCTGATCCTGATCGGCATCGGCGTCTCGACGCTGCTCTGGTTCGACTGGAGCAACCGCTTCGTCTGGATCGTGCTGCTCGTGACGCTCGGGTTCGGTGCGATCGGCTGGGTCGACGACTGGCGCAAGGTGGTCGACAAGAACCCGGAAGGCATGCGCTCGCGCGAGAAGTACTTCTGGCAGTCGCTGATCGGCGTCGTCGCCGCGCTCTACCTTGCGTTCAGCGTCTCGGAGACGTCGAACCTGCGCGTCCTCGAGCTCTTCATCCGCTGGGTGCAGAGCGGCTTCTCGAACGACCTGCCGCCGAGCGCAGACCTCATCGTGCCGTTCTTCAAGTCGATCAGCTATCCGCTCGGCGTCTACGGGTTCATCATGCTGACCTACCTCGTGATCGTCGGCAGCAGCAATGCGGTGAACCTGACCGACGGGCTCGACGGCCTGGCGATCATGCCGGTCGTGATGGTCGGTTCGGCGCTCGGCGTGTTCGCCTACGTCAGCGGCAGTTCGGTCTACTCGCGCTACCTGCTGTTCCCGTACATCCCGGGCGCGGGCGAGTTGCTCGTGTTCTGCTCCGCGATGGCGGGCGCGGGGCTCGCGTTCCTGTGGTTCAACACGCATCCGGCGCAGGTCTTCATGGGCGACGTCGGCGCGCTCGCGCTCGGCGGCGCGCTCGGCACGATCGCCGTCATCACGCGCCAGGAGATCGTGCTCGCGATCATGGGCGGCATCTTCGTCGTCGAGGCGCTGTCGGTGATGCTGCAGGTGAGCTGGTTCAAGTTCACGAAGCGGCGCTTCGGCAAGGGCCGGCGCATCCTGAAGATGGCGCCGCTGCACCATCACTTCGAGAAGTCCGGCTGGACCGAGACGCAGGTCGTCGTGCGGTTCTGGATCATCACGATGCTGCTGTGCCTGATCGGGCTGGCGAGCCTGAAGCTGCGTTGACGATGAAGAACCTCGCCAACACCCGCGTGCTCGTCCTCGGTCTCGGCGCCTCGGGGCTCGCGATCGCGCAATGGTGCGCCCGCTGCGGCGCGAGCGTCCGGGTCTGGGATTCGCGTTTCGGCACGCCGCAGAGTCCGCCGCAGGCCGAGACGCTGATCGCGAACGTGCCGCGCGCGGAACGTCTCGTCGGTGCGCTGGAACTGGCTGCGCTCGAAGGCGTGCAGCGCGTCTTCAAGAGCCCGGGGCTCGCGCCGCATGACGAACGTATCGCGCCGCTGCTCGCCGCTGCGGCGGAGCGCGGGATCGCGGTCGAAGGCGAGCTCGAGTTGTTCGCGCAGGCGCTCGCCGAGCTGAAGCTGGAGCGCGGCTACGCGCCGCAGGTGCTTGCGGTCACGGGCACGAACGGCAAGACGACGACGACCGCGATGACGGCGCTGCTCGTAGCGCGCGCCGGCCGGCGCGTCGCGGTGGCCGGCAACATCGGGCCGACGATGCTCGAGACGCTCGCGAACGCGCTCGACGCCGAATCCGTGCCGACGCTCCCGGCGACGCATGACGAGGCTGGCGCCGAAGGTGCAGCGGCGCCCGATGTCAACGCGTCGTTGCCCGAAGTCTGGGTCCTCGAGCTTTCGAGCTTTCAGTTGCACGGCACGACCGGCTTCGAGCCCGACGCCGCGGCACTGCTCAACATCAGCGAGGATCATCTCGACTGGCACGGCACGCTGCCCAACTACATCGACGCCAAGGCACGTGTCTTCGGCGCGCGCACGACGCTCGTCGTCAATCGCGACGATGCCGCGGTGGTCGAGGTCGCGCAGCGAATCGTCGCGCCGCCGCCGGCGAAGGCCG
>JBGAMJ010000213.1:0-6861 GCA_044223035.1 Piscinibacter sp. | reverse complement strand
CCGCGCTGCCCGGCTCGGGGTGCCAGTCGTAGCGCCACTTCACGAGCGGCGGCATCGACATCAGGATCGATTCGGTGCGCCCGCCCGACTGCAGGCCGAACAGCGTGCCGCGGTCGAACACCAGGTTGAACTCGACGTAGCGCCCGCGCCGGTAGCACTGGAAATCGCGCTCGCGCTCGCCCCAGGGCAGCGCCCGGCGGCGTTCGACGATCGGCAGGTAGGCGCCGAGCAGCGCATCGCCGACGGCCTGCGTCATCGCCAGGCTGCGCTCGAAGCCGAGTTCGGCGAAATCGTCGAAGAACACGCCGCCGATGCCGCGCGGCTCGTTGCGGTGCTTCAGGAAGAAGTACTCGTCGCACCAGCGCTTGAAGCGCGGGTACTTGTCGTCGCCGAAGGGCGCGAGCGCGTCGCGGCAGCTGCGGTGGAAATGTGCCGCGTCGTCCTCGAAGCCGTAGTACGGCGTCAGGTCCATGCCGCCGCCGAACCACGACACCGGCGCGCCGCCCTCGGGGAAAGCCGCCAGCATGCGCACGTTCATGTGCACCGTCGGCACCCACGGGTTGCGCGGGTGGAACACCAGCGACACGCCCATCGCCTCGAACGGCGCGCCGGCCAGCTCCGGCCGGTGCTGCGTGGCCGAGGGCGGCAGCGCGCGGCCCTTGACGTGGCTGAAATTGCAGCCGCCGCGCTCGAGCAGGCCGCCCTCCTCGATCAACTGCGAGCGGCCCTCGCCTTCGAGCTTGCCGCCCGGCTCGCGCACCCAGGCATCGGTGCGGAACGGCCGGCCGTCGAGCGATTCCATCGCCGAGACGATGCGTTGCTGGAGGTCGAGCAGGTAGTGGCGGACGGTGTCGGTGTGCATCGGGGTCGCGGGTTCGCGGGGTCGCGGGTTCGCGGGGTCGCGGGGTCGCGTGTCGCTGGATGGCAGGTTCAGCGCCGCACCGCGCGGTGGCCGATGTCGTGGCGATACTGCGCGCCGTCGAAGCGGATGCCGTGCAGCAGGTCGTAGGCGCGCTGCTGCGCCAGCTTGACCGAGTCGCCAAGCGCCGTCACGCACAGCACGCGGCCGCCGGCCGTCGCCAGCGTGGCGCCCTGCTGCGCGGTGCCGGCGTGGAACACCATCGCATCGGGTGCGTCGGGCGGCAGGCCGGTGATCGGGTCGCCGCGCCGCGGGTCCAGCGGGTAGCCGGCCGCGGCCATCACCACGCCGAGCGCCACGCGCCGGTCCCAGTCGAGCGTGACCTGGTCGAGCGTGCCGTCGGTGGCGTGCATCAGCACGTCGAACAGGTCGCTCTTCAGGCGCATCAGGATCGGCTGGGTCTCCGGGTCGCCCATGCGGCAGTTGAACTCGACGGTGCGCGGCTGGCCCTGCGCGTCGATCATCAGCCCGGCGTACAGGAAGCCGGTGTAGACGATGCCGTCCTTGGCCATGCCGGCGATCGTGGGCATCACGATCTCGTGCATCACCTTGGCATGCACGTTGGGCGTGACCACCGGCGCCGGCGAGTAGGCGCCCATGCCGCCGGTGTTGGGGCCGGCGTCGCCGTCCTGCAGGCGCTTGTGGTCCTGGCTGGTGGCCAGCGACACGACGTTGCGCCCGTCGCACAGCACGATGAAGCTGGCCTCCTCGCCCTCGAGGAAGTCCTCGATCACGACGCGCGCGCCGTCGGCGTTGTGCTGCACGCCCAGCCGGTTGTCGACCAGCATCCAGTCGATCGCCTGGTGTGCCTCGTCGAGCGTGCTCGCCACGACCACGCCCTTGCCCGCCGCCAGCCCGTCGGCCTTGATGACGATCGGCGCGCCACGCGCGTCGACATAGGCGTGTGCCGCGGCCGCGTCGTCGAAGGTTTCATACGCCGCGGTCGGGATGCGGTGGCGCTTCATGAAGGCCTTCGCGAAGGCCTTCGAGCTTTCGAGCTGGGCGGCCGCACGCGTCGGGCCGAACACGCGCAGCCCGCGTTCGCGGAACACGTCGACCACGCCGCCGGCCAGCGGCGCCTCGGGGCCCACCACGGTCAGCGTGAACTTCTCCTTCTGCGCAAAGTCGGCGAGCGCGTGGAAGTCGGTGATCGGCACGTTGTGCAGGCGCGGATCGCGCGCGGTGCCGCCGTTGCCCGGCGCGACGTGCACCGCCGACACGCGCGGCGACTGCAGGAGCTTCCAGGCCAGCGCGTGCTCGCGCCCGCCGGAACCGATGACGAGAACCTTCATGCGGCGTTCATCCGTCGATGGTGGCGTTGTGGAACACGTCCTGCACGTCGTCCAGGTCCTCCAGGACGTCGAGCAGCTTCTGCATGCGTTGCGCGTCCTCGCCCGCCAGGTCGACGGTGTTCTCGGCGCGCATCGTCACCTCGGCCACCTCGGGCGCGAGGGCGGCGGCCTCGAGCGCGTGCTTGACCGCCTCGAAATCGGCCGGCGCGCACAGCACCTCGATCGCGCCGTCGTCGTCGGTGACGACGTCTTCGGCGCCGGCGTCGAGCGCGACCTCCATCACCCGGTCCTCGCTGGCGCCGGGCGCGAACACGAACTGGCCGCAGTGCTTGAACTGGAAAGCCACCGAATTGGCCGCGCCGAGGTTGCCGCCGTACTTGCTGAACGCATGGCGCACCTCGGCCACGGTGCGCACGCGGTTGTCGGTCATGCAGTCGACGATGATCGCCGCGCCGCCGATGCCGTAGCCCTCGTAGCGGATCTCCTCGTAGCTCACGCCCTCGAGGTTGCCGGTGGCCTTGTCGATGTTCTTCTTGACGGTGTCGGCCGGCATGTTGGCGGCGCGCGCCTTGTCGATCGCCAGGCGCAGCCGCGGGTTCTCCTTCGGGTCACCGCCGCCCTGGCGGGCCGCGACCATGATCTCGCGGATGATCCGCGTCCAGACCTTGCCGCGCTTCTCGTCCTGGCGGCCCTTGCGGTGCTGGATGTTGGCCCATTTGGAATGTCCGGCCATGGAATGGCGCTCCTCGCGCGGCCGCCGGGGCGCCGCTGTGTGTTGTGGTGTGGCGGGGAAAGAGTCGTGAATTTTACCGGGCCGCCTCCGCTGCGCCCGCCGGACCGGCGCCGCGAGCTGCCGGCCGCCCCCCGGATCAGGCAGGTGCGGCGGGAAACGTCACCCGCACGACCAGCCCGTGGCCGTCGGCGCCGTCCAGCAGTTCGGCCCGGCCGCCGTGGCTGCGCGCGATGTCGGCGACGATCGCCAGCCCCAGCCCGCTGCCGGCGCCGCCCGACTCGACGCCGCGCTGGAAGCGTCCCCAGACGCGCTCGCGGTCGGCCTCGGCGATGCCGGGTCCGTTGTCCTCGACCTCCAGCACCACGCGGCGCGGCGCGATGCCGTCGCCCGCGGCACCGCTCGCGCCCTCGGTGCCCACGCGCAGCGTGACCCGCGCGCCGCGGCCGGCGTATTCGTGCGCGTTGTGCAGCAGGTTGCCGACCAGCTCGCGCAGCAGGAAACCGCGGCCGACCACCCAGGCCGGGTGCAGCTCGAAGCCGAGGTCCTGCCCGGCCTGCAGCGCCGGGCCGATCCAGTCCTGCGCCGCATCGGTCAGCAGCTGCTGCAGGTTCACCGGCGCCGGCGCGGTGCTCTGCGCTGCATGGTCGGCGCGCGCCAGCGCCAGGAGCTGATGCGCCATGCGCACCGCGCGCGCACTGCCGCGGTGCAGCCGCCGCAGCGTGGCATCGATGTCGGCCGCGTGCGGCTCCAGCAGTGCCAGTTCGCTTTCGGTGTGCAGCGCGGTCAGCGGCGTGCGCAGCTGGTGCGCCGCGTCGGCGATGAACGCCTGCTGCGCCTGCGCGGCGACGCGCAGGCGGTCGAGCAGGCGGTTCAGCGCGTCGACCAGCGGCGCCGCCTCGCGCGGCACGTCGCCGGCGTCGACCGGCTGCAGGTTCTCGAACGAGCGGCGCTCGATCTGGTCGCCGAGACGGTGCAGCGGGCGCAGCCCGCGCGAGATCGCCACGTGGCCGAGGCCGATCAGCGCGATCGCGACGCACAGCATCGCCAGCATCGCCCCCACCAGCACGTGGCGCTCCGCCTGGGCGCGCTTGCCGACCGATTCGGCCACCAGCACCGGGCAGACCGCATCGGCCTGCCCGGGGCACGGCGCGCCGTAGGCGACCACGCGCACCTTCTGGCCGTGCAGCGCGGCGTCGAAGCGCAGCCAGTCGCCGGGGCGCAGTTCGGGCTGGGTGGCCTCGAAGGCCGCGGCCAGCGCGGCGTCGCCGGCCAGCACGCGGTGCTGCGCGTCGCTGGCGACGAAGTAGACGGTGTCGTAGGGGTCGGTGCGCAGCGCCTGCGCCGTCTGCTCGCTCAGCGGCAGGTGCACCCGGCCATCTTCGGACACGAGCAGGTTGGCGAGCGCCACCGTGGTGCCGCCCAGCCCGCGGTCCAGCGATTCGAGCGCCGGCCGCACGGTGATCGCATACAGCATCGCCGCGGCCAGCGGCACCAGGCCGACCAGCGGCAGCAGCAGCCACAGCAGCAGGTCGCGCCGGATGCTGGCGCGCACCCGCCGCCCGTCGTCGAACCCCGGCGCAGGCGGGGACGCCGCCGGCTGCCCCGGCGCGGCGCGGCGCGGGTCGGCCTCCGGCGGGCGCACGCGGCCCGCCGTGCCGCGGTGAGAGGTCACGGGGCGGTCGCTTCCTCGAGCAGGTAGCCGAGGCCGCGCACCGTGCGGATGCGCACGCCGGCCGGCTCGATCTTGCCGCGCAGCCGCGACACCAGCACCTCGACCGCGTTGCCGGAGGTGGTGTCGTCCCAGCCGGGGATGATCGCGACGATCTCGTCCTTGGCGACCAGCTTGCCGGTCTTGAGCCCCAGGTGCAGCAGCACCGACCATTCGCGCGCCGACAGCGCCAGCGGCTCGTTGCGCACGAAGGCGCGGCGCGCTTCCATGTCGAGCCGCAGCGAGCCGATCGTCAGGACGTCGCCGTCGCGCGCCTGGCTGCGCCGCACCAGCGCGCGCGCCCGCGCCACCAGCTCGCTCAGCGCGAAGGGCTTGACGAGGTAGTCGTCGGCGCCGGCCTCGAGGCCGCGCACGCGGTCTTCGACGGCATCGCGCGCCGTCAGCATCAGCACCGGCAGGCGCGAACCCTGGGCGCGCACCCGGCGCAGGGTCTCGAAACCGTCGATGCCGACCAGGCCGATGTCGAGGATCAGCAGGTCGTACGGATCCTGCTGCACCGACAGCGCCACCGGCTCGCCGCGCGCCGTGCCATCCACCTGCCAGCCCTGCGAGCGCAGCGCGCGCGCCGTCGATTCGGCCAGGTGGGCATCGTCTTCTACCAGGAGGATCTGCATCGTCATCTCGCTCGCCGCGGCCGCGTGCCGGGGACCGTCGCCGTCGTCAGCCCGCCGGGCCGCCCCAAGGGCGAAAGGTTCCGCCCGGCGGGACCGGCCGCAGGCCGAAGGGTGCCCCATTGCTGGGAAGACGGCATTGCGATTATGCGTTCCGGGGGCTGAAGGCTGGTTGCAAGCTCTGGTCCGCTGGGGCCGTTTCGCTAGACTCGACGGCTTCGCGACTGCAAGCTCCCGGCCGCGTTTTCCGTGGCGGCGCCCGCCGCCCAGCCTCTCTTTTCCCGCCCCGCCCTGACCGAGGACTTCCCGATGGCCGACCCGATCCTGATCGCCAAGCATGGCGACATCGAATGCCTGCTGCTGCCGGCACTCGCCAACCGCCACGGGCTGATCACCGGCGCCACCGGCACCGGCAAGACCATCACGCTGCAGGTGCTGGCCGAGAGCCTGAGCCGCCTGGGCGTGCCGGTGTTCATGGCCGACGTGAAGGGCGACCTGACCGGCATCACCCAGGCCGGCAGCGTCAGCCCCAAGCTGGCCGCGCTGCTGCAGGAGCGCGGCCTCGAGGCACCGCCGCCCGCCGCCTGCCCGGCCACGCTGTGGGACGTGTTCGGCGAGCAGGGCCACCCGGTGCGCGCCACCGTCAGCGACATGGGGCCGCTGCTGCTGTCGCGCATGCTGTCGCTCAACGACACGCAGCAGGGCGTGCTGCAGCTCGTGTTCAAGATCGCCGACGACCACGGCCTGCTGCTGCTCGACCTGAAGGACCTGCGCGCGATGCTGCAGCACGTGGGCGACAACGCGAGCGAGTTCACCACCGAGTACGGCAACGTCAGCGCGGCCAGCATCGGCGCGATCCAGCGCGGGCTGATGCAGATCGAGCAGCAGGGCGGCGACCGCTTCTTCGGCGAGCCGATGCTCGACATCGCCGACATGATGCAGACCGACGGCGGCCGCGGCGTGGTCAACATCCTGGCCGCCGACAAGCTGCTGAACAGCCCGCGGCTGTACGCCACCTTCCTGCTGTGGATGCTGTCCGAGCTGTTCGAGCGCCTCCCGGAGGTGGGCGACCTCGACCAGCCGAAGCTGGTGTTCTTCTTCGACGAGGCGCACCTGCTGTTCAAGGATGCGGCGCCGGCGCTGGTCGAGCGCATCGAGCTGGTGGTGCGGCTGGTGCGCAGCAAGGGCGTGGGCGTGTACTTCGTGACGCAGAACCCGCTGGACATCCCGGACAGCGTGCTCGCCCAGCTCGGCAACCGCGTGCAGCACGCGCTGCGCGCGTTCACGCCGCGCGACCAGAAGGCCGTGAAGGCGGCGGCGACGACGATGCGCGCCAACCCCAAGCTCGACATCGAGACCGTGATCACCGAGCTGGCGGTGGGCGAGGCGCTGGTCAGCTTCCTCGACGAGAAGGGCCGCCCGAGCGTCACCGAGCGCGCCTACGTGATCCCGCCGGGCAGCCAGATCGGCCCGATCACGCCCGAGCAGCGCAAGGCGCTGATCGCCGGCTCGCTGGTGGCGGGCGTCTACGAGAAGGCGGTCGACCGCGACTCGGCCTACGAGAAGCTCAAGGGCCG
>JBGAMJ010000025.1:0-54567 GCA_044223035.1 Piscinibacter sp. | reverse complement strand
CATCCGCTGGGGGCGATTTTTGGGGCGACGAGGAGCGCAGATCTGGGGTCGGCGCGCGCAGCGCGCTTCGTTGTCTGACTCGGCGCAGCTGTTTGAGCGGAGTGAGCGCAGCGAACGCAGCGAGTTCTGCGACGCGGCCCCAGGTCGAGCACCACAGTGCAGTCGGAGCGAAGCGGAGACCGCCCCAGCATGAGCCCCCGGCGGATGCCGCCTGCCGCGCCGCGCAGACGCTGATCCTGGACCGGACAGTGAGGAGGACAATCCCATGAGCGCCGCTGAATTCACCGCGCCCGATGTCGTCACCTTCGGCGAAGCGATGCTGATGCTCGTCGCCGACCGGCCCGGCCCGTTGGAAGAGGCGCAGGGCTTCGTCAAGCGCACCGCCGGCGCCGAGACCAACGTGGCGATCGGGCTGGCGCGGCTCGGGCTGCGCGTCGGCTGGGTCAGCCGGCTCGGCACCGATTCGATGGCTCGCTACCTGCTGGCGGCGATGCAGCACGAGGGCATCGACTGCTCGCACGTCGTCTGCGACTCGCAGCAGCGCACCGGCTTCCAGTTCAAGGGCCGCGTCACCGACGGCAGCGATCCGCCGGTCGAGTACCACCGCAAGGGTTCGGCGGCGAGCCTGATCCAGCCCGGCGACATCGACACTGCCTGGCTCGCGTCGGCCCGCCACCTGCACGCCACCGGCGTGTTCGCCGCTCTGTCGCCGAACTGCTTCGAGACCGCCCGGCGCAGCCTGGCGCTGATGCGCGAGGCTGGCCGCACGATCTCGTTCGACCCCAACCTGCGGCCCACGCTGTGGCCGTCGACCGAGCGCATGCGCGAGGCGATCAACGAACTCGCCGCGATGGCCGACTGGGTGCTGCCCGGGCTGGAGGAGGGGCGGCTGCTGACCGGCGAATCCACGCCGGAAGGTGTCGCGCGCTTCTACCGCGAACGCGGTGCGTCGCTCGTCGTCGTCAAGCTCGGCCCGGCCGGCGCCTATGTCGACTCGGCGGCCGGCGGCGCGTACGTGCCCGGCTTTCCGGTCGCCAAGGTGATCGACACCGTCGGCGCCGGCGACGGCTTCGCGGTCGGCGTGATCAGCGCGCTGCTCGAAGGCCGCTCGCCGCTCGACGCCGCCCGCCGCGGCGCCTGGATCGGCGCCCGCGCGGTGCAGGTGCTGGGCGACACCGAAGGCCTGCCGACCCGCACCCAACTCGAGGAATCCGGACTGTGACCACCCCCCGCAAGAACGTGCTCGTTTTCCGCGAACTGCCCCCCGACCAGCTCGCGCGGCTGCAGGCGGCGCACGACGTGACCATCGCCAACCCGCGCGTCGCCGACCAGGCGCCGGCCTTCTTCGCCGCGCTGCCTGCGGCGCAGGGGCTGATCGGCTCGAGCTTCCGCATCGACGATGCGGTGCTCGCGCAGGCGCCGCGGCTGGAGGTGGTGTCGAGCATCTCGGTGGGCGTCGACAACTACGAGCTGGAGGCCTTGCGCCGGCGCGGCATCGTGCTGTGCCACACGCCCGGCGTGCTGACCGAGACCACCGCCGACACGATCTTCGCGCTGGTGATGGCCACGAGCCGCCGCCTGGTGGAACTGGCGCTGCACGTGCGCGAAGGCCGCTGGACGCGCAACATCGACGAATCGCTGTTCGGCTGGGACGTGCACGGCAAGACGCTGGGCATCCTCGGCTTCGGCCGCATCGGCCAGGCGCTGGCGCGCCGCGCGGCGCTGGGCTTCGGCATGCCGGTGCGCTACCACAACCCGTTTGCGGTCGACCTGCCCGAGCTGGCCGGCCGCGCCACGCATGTGTCGCTGGAACAGCTGCTGGCCGAATCCGACATCGTCGCCGCCACGCTGCCGCTGACCGACGAGACGCGCGGGCTGATGGGCCCGGAGCAGTTTGCAGCGATGAAGCCGGGCGCGATCTTCGTCAACGGCTCGCGCGGGCCGATCGTGCAGGAAGACGCGCTGCTCGCCGCGCTCGAATCCGGCCACCTGCGCGCTGCCGGGCTGGACGTGTTCGCCACCGAGCCGCTGCCGCTCGACTCACCGCTGCGCGCGCATCCCCAGGTCACCGCGCTGCCGCACATCGGCTCGGCGACGCACGAGACGCGCCACGCGATGGCGACGCTGGCGACGACGAACCTGCTGCAGGCGCTGGCCGGCGAGCGGCCGGTGGCGGTGTTCGGCTGAGCTTGCCTTACCACGGTGCCTTACGATGAAGCAAGGCACCGCCAGCGCAGCCCATGACCGCGGCCACCTTGACCGGCAAGGGTCGGATCACGACGCCGGCTGCCTGATCGAGCGATCGGCCTCGGCCGCGGCATGGTTCTCGTCGGCTGACAGGCCGCACACTGGCGCCCCCGAACGGCCCGCCGCGGCGCGGCCCCGAACCGCGAGGAGACGACGATGAGCTACCAAGCCGAACCCGGTCGCTATGACCGCATGAGCTACCGCGCCTGCGGGCGCAGCGGGCTGAAGCTGCCGCGCATGTCGCTGGGGCTGTGGCACAACTTCGGCGATGCCACGCCGGTGACGACGCAGCGCGAGATGCTGCGCACCGCCTTCGACCTCGGCATCACGCATTTCGACCTGGCCAACAACTACGGCCCGCCGGCCGGCAGCGCCGAAACGAACTTCGGCCGCATCCTGCGCGAGGATTTCAAGGCCCACCGCGACGAACTGGTGATCTCGACCAAGGCCGGCTGGGACATGTGGCCCGGCCCCTACGGCCAGGGCGGTGGCTCGCGCAAGCACGTGCTGTCGAGCCTGGACCAGAGCCTGCGCCGCCTCGGCCTGGACCATGTCGACATCTTCTATTCGCACCGCTTCGACATCGAGACGCCGCTGGAGGAGACCGCCGGTGCGCTGGCGAGCGCGGTGCAGCAGGGCAAGGCGCTGTACGTCGGGCTGTCGTCGTACTCGGCTGGCAAGACGGCGGAGATGGCGGCGCTGCTGCGTGCCCACGGCGTGCGGCCGCTGATCCACCAGCCGTCCTACAACCTGTTCAACCGCTGGATCGAGAAGGACCTGCTGGCCACGCTGGCGGCCGAGGGCATGGGCTGCATCAGCTTCACCGCGCTGGCGCAGGGGCTGCTGTCGGACAAGTACCTGGGCGGCATCCCGAAGGACGCGCGCATCCACCGGCCCGGCGGCGGCACGCTGGCCGCGTCGCACCTGTCCGAGGCCAACCTGGCGCGCGTGAAGGCGCTGAACGAGATCGCCCGGGCGCGCGGCCAGAGCCTGGCGCAGATGGCGCTCGCCTGGGTGCTGCGCGACCCGCGCGTGACCACCACGCTGATCGGCGCCAGCAGCGCCGCGCAGATCCGCGAGAACGTGGCCGCGCTCGCCAACCCGGATTTCAGCGAAGAGGAGCTGGCGGCGATCGACCGCCACGCGCAGGACGGCGGCGTGGACCTGTGGCGCGCGCCGAGCACGGACCAGGCGATCTGACGCGCGGCTTCTCTCGGCCGGTGTTCGCCGTCCTTCGCGGAGCTTGAGGGCGCGACGCGGCGTGCCCTCGGCGAGCCCGACGCGGCACCGCTGGCCTGTCCCTCAAGCCCGCTCGAAGATCGCGGCAATGCCCT
The DNA here is from genome assembly GCA_044223035.1 of Piscinibacter sp. Lineage (GTDB taxonomy): Bacteria > Pseudomonadota > Gammaproteobacteria > Burkholderiales > Burkholderiaceae_C > JBGAMJ01. The sequence goes on along the minus strand of JBGAMJ010000025.1, from coordinate 50,986 downwards.
GGCCGCCGCCGATGCACATCGTGACGAGTGCGTAGCGGCCGCCGATGCGCTGGAGTTCGTGGAGGGCCTTCGTCGTGATGATCGCGCCGGTGGCGCCGACCGGATGGCCGAGGGAAATGCCGGAGCCGTTCGGGTTCACCTTGGCCGGGTCGAGTTCCAGCGCGCGCGTGACGGCGCAGGCCTGCGCCGCGAAAGCCTCGTTCGATTCGATGACGTCGAGATCCTTCGCGGCGAGGCCGGCGCGCTCGAGCGCCAGGCGTGAGGCCGGCACCGGGCCGAGCCCCATCAACTTCGGGTCCACGCCCGCGTGGGCATAGGCGACGAGCCGTGCCAAGGGCTTCAGACCTCGGTTCCTGACCGCGCCCAGTGTCGCGAGCACGACGGCGCCGGCGCCGTCGTTCAGGCCCGAGGCGTTGCCCGCGGTCACCGAGCCGCCCTCCTTGAAGGCAGGCTTCATCCTGGCCAACTGCTCGATCGTGGTGTCGGCTCGCACGTGTTCGTCGGTATCGAAGACCACCGTGCCCTTGCGGGTAGCGATCTCGACCGGCGCGATCTGCGAGTTGAACCGACCTTCGGCGATCGCGCGTGCCGCACGCTGCTGGCTTTCGACCGCGAGGGCATCCTGCATCTCCCGCGTGATGCCGTCGCGCTGAGCCACGTTCTCGGCGGTGATTCCCATGTGGAACTTGTGGAATGGATCGCTCAGGATGCCGAGCGTGTAGTCGGTGGCCTGCGCATCACCCATGCGGGCGCCCCAGCGCGCGGCCGGCAGCAGGTAGGGGCCCCGGCTCATCGACTCGGCGCCGCCGCCGATCGCCAGCTCGGCATCGCCGAGCTGCAGGGTCTGCGCCGCCGAGACGATGGCCTGCAGGCCGGAGCCGCACAGGCGGTTGACGTTGAAGGCCGGCGTCTCCTGGGGAATGCCCGCATCGATGGCGGCGACGCGGGACAGGTAGGCGTCACGAGGCTCGGTGGGAATCACGTTGCCCATCACCACGTGGCCGATGTTCGCCGCGTCCGCGCCGCTGCGCCGCAGGGCCTCGCGCACCGCCGTGGTGGCGAGCTGCGACAGCGGCACGTCCTTCAGGCTGCCGCCGAAGGCTCCGATGGCGGTGCGCGCCGCACTGACGATGTAGATCTCACGGGTGGTCATGCTGTGTCCTTGGTTGAAGCGATCGATGAGCTGCGTTCCGCCGTGGAACGCAACCAGTCAGACGGCCGGCGCCGTCGTGCATCGAACTTTAAACCGACCGGACGGTCGTGCTTGACAACCGACCGGGCGGTCGAGTAAATTTTCCGACACGGTGCGCCGGGTTGAACGCGGCAACCGCCCCGCGAAATGCCGCCAAGGATCGCTGAACATGAACTTCGAGCAGTCGCAGAAATCAAGAGAGTGGATGGAGCGGGTGCGCGCGTTCATGGACGAGCACATCCATCCGGCCATCCCGACCTACCAACGCCAGAGCGCCGAGATCGACCGCTGGAAGGAAACCGCGCCGGTGTTCGAGCAGCTCAAGGCCAAGGCGCGGGCCGCCGGGCTGTGGAACATCTTCATGCCGCCCTCGGAACACGACGACGAGTTCTTCACCAGCGTGGGGCTGAGCAACGTGGAGTACGCGCCGATCGCCGAGCTGATGGGCCGGGTGTCGTTCGCGTCCGAGGTGTTCAACTGCATGGCGCCCGACACCGGAAACTTCGAGGTGCTGCACCGCTACGGAACGCCCGATCAGAAGCGCCGCTTCATGCTGCCGCTGGCAAGCGGCGAGACCCGTTCGGCCTTCCTGATGACCGAGCCGGCCGTGGCCTCCTCGGATGCGCGCAACATCCGCACCGAGATCCGGCGTGAGGGCGCTGAGTACGTCATCAACGGCCACAAGTGGTGGAGTTCCGGCGCGGGTCACCCGCACTGCGCCTTCTTCATCGTGATGGGCAAGACCGATCCCGACGCGCAGACCTACCGCCAGCAGTCGATGATCCTCGTCCCTGCCGGCACCCCGGGGGTGAAGCTCGTGCGGCACCTCGAGGTGTTCGGCTTCGACCATGCACCGCACGGCCACTTCGAGGTGATCCTCGACAACGTGCGGGTGCCGGCGGAGAACCTGATCCTCGGCGAGGGGCGGGGCTTCGAAATTGCCCAGGGCCGCCTCGGGCCCGGGCGCATCCACCACGCCATGCGCAACATCGCGTCTGCCGAAGTGGCTCTGGAGCGGATGGTGGTGCGGCTGATGTCGCGAACGGCCTTCGGCAAGCGCATCCACGAGCACTCTGTCTGGGAGGAGCGCATCGCCGAGGCGCGCATCGAGATCGAGATGGTGCGCCTGCTGTGCCTGAAGGCCGCGCACATGATGGACACGGTGGGCAACAAGGTCGCGCGCGGCGAGATCGCCATGATCAAGGTGGCAGCACCGCGGGTCGCCCAGCGGGTGATCGATCTCGCCATCCAGGCACATGGGGGCGGCGGCGTCGCCCAGGACTTCGGTCTGGCCGAGCTCTATGCCAACACCCGGATCGTGCGGCTGACCGACGGCCCCGACGAGGTTCATTGCCGCACGATCGCCCAACTTGAGTGCCGCAAGCACGAGGGACGCGACTACGCGAGCATCAAGGCTTATTCGAAATAGGAGTTGCTCGTGCAACGGGTTCGGGTTCGGCCCGATGGCGACCGACCGCCCGGTCGGTAGAGTAGATTTCAACGAATCCAGATCGAAGAGGCAGGAGACGATGCGATGAATCGAACAGCGAATGTCGAGAGACTGATGCCGCGGACGCCGATCCGCCAAGGGACGGAGAAATCGGGTGCCGAGAGGCGGTGCCTGGTCTCGCTGCCGGCGGCACGGGGTGTCCCGCCTCGCCTGCGCCGCGTCGCCGCGGCATTGGCAGCCGTGGGCCTGTGGAGCGGCAGCGCGGCCGCGTTCCAGATCGAGACGGACAATCCGGACATCGAGGTGCGCTGGGACAACCAGATCCGGTACAACGTCGGCTGGCGCATGGATGGGCGCGATCGCATGCTGGGGGACACGTGGTCCCTGCAGGCCGGAGACTACAAGTTCGACAAGGGCGACATGGTGACGAACCGTGTCGACCTGCTGTCCGAACTCGACTTCGTCTACAAGAAGAACTACGGCTTCCGGATCTCCGGCTCGGCCTGGTATGACTCCGCTTACGGTGACGACGTGACGGGCAACCCCGCCTACCAGGCCGCGGGCCTGGGCACGGCATATGCGGGCAACAAGTTCACGAGTGCGGCCAGCCGCTATTACACCGGCTCCGCCGAGTTCCTCGACGCGTTTGCCTTCGGGCGCATCGACCTCGGCAGTTCGCCGCTGGACGTGAGAGTCGGCCGCCACAACATCTATTGGGGCGAATCCCTGTTCACGCCGATCCACGGCGTGTCGTATTCGCAAGGGGCCGTCAACTTCGTGAAGTCGCTGGCGACGCCGGGTTCGGAGGCGAAGGAACTGTTCCTGCCCCGCAACCAGATTTCGGCCCTGCTGCGCCTGAACGACACCTATTCGATCGCGGCGCAGTATGCGCTGGAGTGGAAGCCCTATCGCCTGCCCGAGGGGGGCACCTACCTCGCCGCCACGGATGCCCTGTTCTCGGGTGGAACCAGGATCAGCCCCATCTCCAATGCGCCGTTCGTCGGCAGTCTCGACGACGGGCGCTACGCGAAGCCGAGGAACCGCGGCGACTGGGGCCTCAATGCCAAGGCGGCGACCGGGTTCGGAACCGTGGGGCTGTACTTCCGCAAGTTCGACGACAAGGTTCCCCAGTTCCTCAGCAGCACCAACCCGACGCAGTACTACAGCGCCTATGCCAAGGACGTGAAGCTCTGGGGCGTGAGCCTGTCGAAGCTGGTGGCCGGGGGGGTGTCGATCGGCTCCGAGATCGTGCATCGCAACAACACCGTGCTGAACACGGTCTTCGGGGCCAGCGATCTCGCCCGCGGCGACACCTGGCATGCACTCGTCAACGCCATCGCCGTGATCGGCAAGACGCCGCTGTTCGATGTCGCGAGCGTGTCGGGCGAGTTGACCTACAGCCGGCTCGACAAGCTCCGGTCCGCCGCGTCGACCTTCAGGAGTGTCGACTACGTGTGTCCCGGAGTCGGCGGCGACCCGAAGGGCACCTGGCGTGACGGCTGCTCGACGAAAGACGCGTGGGGCCTGCAGATCTCGTTCACGCCGACCTGGTATCAGGTCCTTCCGGCCCTGGACCTCTCGATGCCCTTCGCCTACTCGCGCGGCCTCAAGGGCAACTCGCCGGTGCCGTTCGGCGGCAACCAGGGCGCCGGGAGCTGGAGCCTCGGCCTGAGTGCCGACTACCAGGCCAAGTACACGTTCAGCCTGGCCTACACCGACTACTACGGCCCCGCGAGGGCAGTGACGACGCCCGCCGCCTTTACCGTCCCCGGCATCGGCTCGACGGTACTGGGTTCGTCGAACGGCAACGGCAACCTGCGCGATCGCGGCTGGCTGTCGCTGACGTTCAAGACCACGCTCTAGGCTCTAGAACAAATCGGAGACATCGAATGGCACGGAACATGGAAGTCATCGCCGCAGTGATCGGCGTGGCGCTTGCTGGCACGGCGGCCGCGGCTGCGACGCCGGAAGAGGTCAAGTCCCTGGACTCGACGCGCATGCCCTGGGGTGCAGAGAAGGCCGGCAACAAGGAGGGCACCATTCCCGAGTGGACCGGTGCCGTTGCGCCGCCGGCGAACTTCGACCCCAAGAATCCGACCCACCGGCCGGATCCCTTCGCGAACGAGAAGCCGCTGTTCTCGATCGATGCGAAGAACATGGACAAGTACGCCGCACGGCTGAGCGAGGGCACGAAGGCGATGCTGGCGAAGTACTCGACCTACCGACTTGACATCTACCCGAGCCACCGCACCGCGAACTATCCCAAGTACTACCTGGACAACTCGGTGAAGAACGCTTCGCAGTGCAAGACCGCCAGTGACGGTCTGAAGCTCGAAGGCTGCTGGCCGGGCATGCCGTTCCCGTTCCCGAAGACCGGCAACGAGGTCATCTGGAACCGCCTGCTCAAGTTCGACGCGCCGGCCTTCACGACCGTCAACATGTCTTCCCGCGTGATCGACGCCACCGGCAAGAGCTCGCTCACGGGGGCCTCGACGGTGTGGATCCAGTACCCGATCTTCGATCCGAAGCGCACCACGCAGATTTCCGGCAACGAGCCCTATGAATTGCTGCGTCTCGACTATTCGTCGCCCGCCCGCAAGGCCGGGGAGAAAGTCCTGGTGCGCGATTCGGTCGACATGGTCGATACCGGGCGCCGCGCTTGGTCCTACCTGCCGGGTCAGCGGCGCGTCAAGCTGTCGCCCGATCTCTCGTACGACACACCGAGCTCGACGGGTGGGGGCACGGGCGTGGTGGACGACACGGGTGTCTTCTTCGGTGCCATGGACCGGTACGACTTCAAGCTGATCGGCAAGAAGGAGATGTACATCCCGTACAACGCCTACAAGATCCGCGATCCGGCCGTCTGCCCGGATCCCGTGCGGCACGTGAAGAACCACCTGAACCCCGACTGCATGCGCTGGGAGCTTCATCGGGTCTGGGTGGTGGAGGCGGTACTGAAGCCCGGCAAGCGGCACGTCTATCCGAAACGGATCTTCCAGTTCGACGAGGACTTTCCGGGCGTCGGCATCGCGGACAACTACGACTCGACCGGGCAGGTCTACCGCGTGGTGCTGAACCTGCCGATCTCGCTGTATGAGACACCCGGCTACCACACGACGGACGAGTACGTCACGCATGACCTGGCGACCGGCTTGTACGCCCACCAGACCGATCCGACGGACAAGGGCGGATGGACGTTGACGGACATGAAGCCGGATTCGTTCTTCACTCCCGAGGCACTGGCTGCCGAAGGTGTGCGCTAAGGCTGGCAACAGCCTGCCGAGGAGGAGCCGGCCATGACGGTCTTGACGAAGGGTTCTCCTGGCCGGCCGCGACCGGGAACGCGCAGTGGCGCTCGACTGCTCGTGGGTGCGGCGTTCGTCCTGGGACTGGCGACGTCGTCGACGTCGCCAGCCGGAACATTCCAGCGGCCACTCGATGAGCCGGCCCAACCGAGCCCGCTTGCCGCCCGCGCCCCGCTGCTCGCCATCGCGGCCGCTGGAAGCCGCCTCGTTGCGGTCGGCCTTCGCGGCCACATCGTCTACTCCGACGACTCGGGCACCACCTGGAGACAGGCGAGCGTGCCGGTCAGCACCGACCTGGTGGCGGTCTCGTTCGCGAGCGCCACCCAGGGGTGGGCGGTGGGCCACGGTGGCGTCGTTCTGCACACCGCCGATGCCGGCGCGACCTGGGCCAGGCAGCTCGACGGCAAGAAGAGCGCCGAGCTGGCGATCGGCTACCTGGAGTCGAAGGTCGGCAAGCTCCCGGGCGCCGAGAAGCTGCTCGATCGCGAGAAGCGGCTCGCCGGCGACGGCGGCACGCAGCCGCTGATGGCCGTGCACTTCGACAGCGAATCCCACGGCTGCGTGGCCGGTGCCTTCAACCGGCTCTTCTGTACCGAAGACGGCGGAGTCACCTGGACTCCCTGGATGGATCGCATCGACAACCCCAACGAACTTCACTTCTACTCCATCGCGGGCTGCACCCATGGCATGTGCCTGGCCGGCGAGCAGGGCATGGTGTGGCATTTCGATGCGGAGGCGGGGCGCTTCGTCACGCGGGCGCTGCCGTACCAGGGCAGCGTGTTCGGGCTGCTCGCCGACGGCGCCGACACGCTGCTGGCATTCGGATTGCGCGGCAGTCTGTTTCGCAGCGGCGACGAGGGAAAGTCCTGGGAGAAGGTGTCGATCGGCAGTCAGGCGGGCATCACCGGCGGTGCCGTGCTGCCTGGTGGCGTCGTGCTCCTCGCGACCCAGGGCGGCGAGATCGTTCGCAGCCTCGATGCCGGGAAGACATTCGCCCGCCTCCCGTCCGCACGGCCGATGGCCTACTACGGCGTGATGGGCGTACCCGGCGGCAAGGCGGTGCTGGTGGGCTCGGAAGGCGTTCGCGTGGAAGCTGCTCGTGACCCGTCCACTGCGCCAGGGCAATAGCACGACCGATCCCGCAGGCCACGCACAGGAAGCCGCATCCACATGAGCACAGCATTGAGCCATGCGCAGTCCATGGGGGTCATTGCCGACCCCGGGGACTTCGACAATTCCTCGGGCAACTGGCTCGAGCGCCTGATCTTCAACAACCGGCCGCTGATCATCGCCGCGTGCGCACTGGTGACGGCGTTCTTCGCGTTCCAGTTGCGCGGGCTGGAAGTCGGGGCGAGCTTCGACAAGATGCTGCCGCACAGCCACCCCTACATCAAGAACTACCTCGACAACCGCCTCGAACTGCGTGGATTGGGCGATTCGGTGCGCGTGGTCATCGAGAACCCGAGGGGCGACATCTTCGACCGCGAGTACCTGGCCACGCTCGCAAAGATCAGCGACGAGATCTTCACCCTGCCCGGCGTGGATCGGGCCTGGATGAGGGGGATCTTCACGCCGGTCGTCCGGTGGGTCGAGGTGACCGAGGAAGGCTTCCGGGGCGGGCCGGTCCTGCCCAACGACTACAACGGCAGCCCGAAGTCGATCGAGGATCTGAAGATCAACATCGCCCGGGCCAAGCTGGTCGGCGGCCTGGTGGCGAACGACTACCGGTCGAGCATGATCGTGATTCCGCTGCTGGCCAAGGACGGCAACGGCAAGGCGCTCGACTACCAGAAGCTGTCGGCCTCGCTGGAGAAGATCCGGCAGCGCTATGCGAGCGCCGATGCAGGCTCGCCGCCGGCGGTGCGCATGTACGTGATCGGCTTCGCCAAGCTGGCCGGCGACCTGATCGACGGGCTCGAGAAGGTCATGACCTTCTTCCTGATCGCGGCGGCCGTGGCGGCGCTGGTCATCTTTCTCTACATGCGCTGCCTGCGCAGCACGGCCATGGTGTTGTCGTGCTCGCTGATCGCCGTGATCTGGCAGCTCGGCATGGTCGTGACCCTGGGCCTCGGGCTCGATCCGTTCTCGATCCTCGTGCCCTTCCTGGTGTTCGCGATCGGCGTCTCGCACGGCGCGCAGAAGATGAACGGCATCATGCAGGACGTGGGGCGCGGCACGCACAAATGGGTGGCCGCCCGCTACACCTTCCGCCGGCTGTTCCTCGCCGGCCTCACGGCGCTGCTGGCCGACGCAGTGGGCTTCGCCGTGTTGATGACCATCGACATTCCGGTGATTCGAGAACTCGCGTTGACGGCGAGCCTCGGGGTGGCCGTGCTGATCGTCACCAACCTAATCCTTCTGCCGGTGTTCCTCTCCTACGTGGGCGTCAGCCCCGCCGCCGCGAAGCGCAGCCTGGCCGGGGAGCGCGAGGAGACACGCGGCGAGGGCCTCGGTAGGCTCTGGAGCTTGCTCGACCGCTTTACCGAGCGGCGCTGGGCCAGCGCTGCGCTCGCGGTCGCGGCGGTGCTCGGCGGCGTGGGCTATGTCGGCGCCCAGAACCTGAAGATCGGCGATCAGGATGCCGGCGCGCCGGAGTTGCGGCCCGATTCGCGCTACAACCGGGACAACGCCTTCATCACCGCGAACTACGGCATCTCGAGCGACGTCTTCGCCGTGATGGTCAAGACGCGGGATGACGGCTGCCGTTCCTACGAGACGCTGACCGAGATCGATCGCCTGGCTTGGAGCCTGCAGCAGGTGCCCGGCGTGCAGCGCACCACGTCACTGGCCGACACGGTCCGCTCCTACACGTCCGGCGCGTTCGAGGGCAACCCCAAGTGGCTGACGATCGCGGATTCGCAGTCGGTGATCGATGCGCAGATCAACAATGCCGTGGCCTGGAACGCGGAGCTTCTCAACGCGAGCTGCTCGCTGACCCCGCTGCTCGCCTTCCTGTCGGATCACAAGGCCGAGACCCTCGATCGCGTCGTGAAGGCCGCGAGCGACTTCGCCTCGAAGCACGACACGGCCGAGCGCAGCTTCCTGCTGGCGGCCGGCAGCGCAGGCATCGATGCCACGACGAACATCGTGGTGCGCGATGCCAACCGCACGATGCTGGCCTACGTCTACGCGTCGGTGATCCTGCTGTGTGCGGTCACCTTCCGGAGCTGGCGCGCCGTGGTCGTCGCCGTGCTCCCGCTGGTGCTCACATCGCTGCTGGCCGAGGCCTTGATGGTCCAGCTCGGCATCGGCGTCAAGGTGGCGACGCTGCCGGTCGTGGCGCTGGGGGTCGGCATCGGCGTCGACTACGCGCTGTACCTGCTCTCGGTGCAACTCGCCCAGCAGCGCCTCGGTTTCACGCTCGCCCAGGCCTACCAGCGGGCCGTGGCATTCACCGGCAAGGTGGTGGCGCTGGTCGGCGTCACGCTGGCCGCCGGGGTCGTCACCTGGGCCTGGTCGCCGATCAAGTTCCAGGCCGACATGGGCATCCTGCTGACCTTCATGTTCGTCTGGAACATGCTCGGCGCGCTGATCCTGATCCCGGCGTTGTCGCACTTCCTGTTGCAGGGCGAGACGCGAACCCGCGAGCGCGCGGCGGTCTCGCCGGAGCCGGGGGAGGAACGGGGCGTGGCCCCGCAAGCGAGCGATCCGCCGGCGCGCGGGCGGCGTGTCGATCCGGAGCGGGCGGCATTGTCGGGACAATGAGCGAAAGGATGGGCAAGACCATGGAATTCGTCGTCAGCAAAGCCAACGCGCTGCTGGACTCACCCCTGCTGAGGCGGATCGCGCCCTTGACCTTGAGCGGCTACGCCCGCTTCAGGGCGATCATCGACCAGGACGGGGCCCTCCCGGCCCGGGTGAAGGCGCTGTACGTGGCGACGGCCGCCACCACCAAGGGCTACCGCGACCTGGCCCTGCGCGAATTGCAGCGGGCACGGCAGTTGGGCCTCACGCTGGAGGAGGCCACGGCAGCGGCCATCGTGCTGAGCAGCGTCCGCGGGGAGGGGGCCGCGCTGTCCTACATCCAGGCACTGGAGGCGGTGTATCCGGGGGGCACCGGTGGCGAGGCGCCACTGCGCTTGAAGGAGGTGGCACCGGGTGAGGCCGAAAAGAACTTCCTGGCCTATTTCGGCAGCATGCCGCCGTCGCTCGGCAAACTCGCCGAGTTGCTGCCGCTCGGCGCCGATGCCTACTACCTGATGCGCGAAGGCACCATCAATGGCACGCCGCTCGGCCCGAAATACTCCGAGCTGCTGCTGGTGGCGGTGCTGGCCGCGGACTACAGCCCGCTGACGGCGGTCCACATCAAGGGGGCGCGCACGGCGGGCGCCAGCGAGCACGAGATCGCAGAAGCCATCATCTGCACCGTCGCGACCAGCGGGCTGTCGGCCTGGGTCAGCGGCGCCGCGGCGATGGACGCCTCTTGAGTCCGCCGAGCCTTTCGACTGCAATGCGCTTCGTCACAAACATGGAATTCGAAACCGCAATGCGGTCTCATATGATCGTGGCGGGGAGAGAGCAGCCTCGAACATGACGGCCGCCCGGTCATTGTCCTATCCCCGCAACCCTTCGTACGGCGAAGGTGCCTGCCGGCGCAGAATGCTTCTACGGCGGGAAGGCCAGCAAGTCGTTGCGACGCTGGATGACAACTACCATGAGATGGCCTGCCGCTTGTTTCACGACGGCAAGGTCGTCACCGACATCGCGGCGCAAACACTGCGGATTCCCACCAGCGCCTGTCCCGGTGCCGCGGCAGTTTTGCGCGAACTGATCGGGATGCCGCTGGACATCGACATGCGGCACCTCTATGGCGATGGCCGGCCGCGCCGTCATTGCACCCATCTGTTTGACCTGGCCGCACTGACCATTCGCCATGCCGGTTGCCGAGAAATCGATCGACGTTACGATGCCATCGTGCCCGACAGCCGGGGTGGCCTCGTCACGATCGAAGTATGGCGTGACCAGCGGCTTGTCCATGCTTGGCAGGTTCAGGGCGACCATATCGTCTCGCCACCCGAACTGGCTGGACGGCCACTGCTGTCCGGGTTCATGGCCTGGGCCGTGCGCCAATTCCGCGCCGACGATCTGGAGGCGGCCGCGGTTCTGAGCAAGACCTACTTGATCTCGAACGGACGTCTCTACCGGACCGAGGCATTTGCCGGGCAATCGATCCGCATCAACGATCAGATGATTGGCCTGTGCCACGGCTATTCAGCGCAGCAAGTGGACCAAGCCACGTTTTTGCCTGGCAATGTACGCGACTACTCTCGAGGCATTCCCTGAGGCAGATTGCCGATTGACTGAATCAGGCCTTTTGCCTGAGCCCCCCCAGGAAGATGTCGCAGAGATCTTTGGCCGTCTTCTCCGGCGGGTTCTGCGCGGCGATGCGGGGGTACCACTGGTAGGCCCAGGTGCACATGCCGAGGAAGGCGAGGGTGGCGATGTCCGGGTCCACGTTGCGAAGCTGGCCAGCTTCTATTCCGCTCTTGACGATGTTCGTGATGCGGGAGAGATACTCCCGCCGGCGCTTGCGAATCTCCGCGCGCTGCTTGCCCTCCAGCTCGCGGTAGTGGTCCATGAAGGCCCGCACGTAGCCGGGGTGCTCGGCGATCTGCTCGAGCGTGAGGGTGGCGGCTTTCTCCAGGGCCTGCGACGCATCCCGCGGGGCCGCATCGTCCGCCGCCAGTCCCCTGATCAGGACGTCGATATGCATCTGATGCATCTCGTAGAGGATGTCGGTCTTGCTGCGGAAGTAGTGGTAGAGACTCGGCTTGCCGAGCCCCACGTCGTCCGCCAGCATCTGCATCGACGTTCCGTGGTAGCCCACCTTGTCGAACAGCGCGGCACAGTGCTCGATGATGTCGATCCGCCGATCGTCGTGCGCGGCGGTCGTCGCCCGCGGCTTCTTTCGTTTCGCCGGCACGGCTGCGTTCGTGACTGCATTCTTCATCGAGCCTGTCCTCCGGGTCGTCTTTGCGCGGATGGCGCCGGATCTCACGGTCGGCGGTTCGACCGTCCCGCCGGTCGGGAGTGTAGTGCACGCGCTGTACGAATGGCTCGACTTCGAACGCTACCCGATCCGCAACTCCGAGATCGCCATCCCGCGCAGGCGCTTCTTGTCGACCTTTCCCGTCGCGGTACAGGGCAGTTCGTCGATCACCAGCAAGTGCTCCGGCCACTTCTTCTTCGACAGCCCGATCTCGGACAAATGGCTCTTGATGACTTCGAGGGTGGGCGCCGCCTGACCCTCTCGCACGCGGCACACCGCACAGGCCTGCTCCCCGAGCCGCTGCTCCGGCACCGAGACCACGGCCGCCTGGGCGATGGCCGGATGCCGCATCAGCGCGGCCTCGACCTCCGCCGGGTCGATGTTGTAGCCGCCGCGGATGATCTGGTCCTTGATGCGGCCCACCACCTTCACGTAGCCGTCATCGTCGCAGACGACTTCGTCGCCGGTGAGGTAGTAGCCGTCCTCGGTGAGCCGGTATTCCTGGTCGCCCAGGCCGCGGCAATACCCGAGGAAGAGAGAGGGGCCGCGCACGCCGGCCTGCCCGCGCTCGCCCCGGGGCAGTTTGCGCTGCTGCATGTCGAAGGCCTCGTCCTGCGTGCCCGGGAAGGAGCGGCCGTCGGAATGCCGGAGCCGGTCCGGGGCGTCGCCGGGCAGCGTGGACGCATGCCCCATGCATTCCGACATGCCGAACATGCGCAGGCCGCGGATGCCGAGCAGCGAGCGTGCGTCGTCTATCAGTTCCGGCGTCATCGAACTGCCGCCCACGCCGATCACCGTCGAGAGCTTCGGGCCCGGCCAGCGCCCGCTGCGCGCCACCTCGATCAGCGAAGCCAGGTGGGTCGGCACGCAGATGCCCCAGCGGACCTGGTGCGCCTCCATCCGCTCCAGGGTTTCGAGCGCATCCCAGGGGTCGATCATGACCAGGGGATGGCCGAGCGCCAGGCTGAAGTGCGCCGTGAAGGTGAAGCCCGGCGCGCTGCCGAGCGGAACCAGGCCCAGGATGGCGTCTCCCGGAGCGAGCCGGGCGACGTGCCGGCAGGCCTGAACCGTGTAGTTCATCGCCGCCGCCGAATGCATCACCCCCTTCGGCACACCCGTGGTGCCGGAGGTGAAGCCGATCATCGCCGCCTGCGCGTCGCGCGGGTCGGGTGTGCCGAGGGCCGCGCGGGGGCGCAGCGACAGGCGCAGACCCGTCACGCCCGGGATCGGCTCGCCCTCCGAGTCACTGACGATGGCGACGTGGTTCAGGCGCTCGTCGAGCACTGCGCGTTCCGCGGCGCCCAGATCCGGCGTGTACGGGCAGATGATCGCGCGGGCTGCGGAGACGGCGAGGGCGCAGGCCAGCGTGTGCGGACTCTTGCGCCCCTGCAGCATGACGCGGTCGTGCGCGCGCACGCCGGCCGCGAGCAGGGCACGAAGGGCGCAGACGGCCACGGCGTGGATCTCGCCGCGCGTCCAGCGGCTGCCGTCCGCTGCGACGATCGCCAGCGCCTGCGGATCGGCTTCGGCCAGCGCGTGGAACTGATCCCAGAGCGTGGCGTCGGTCCACGTCAGGCCGTCGATGGAATGGGTGTGGGGGCCTGGTTCATGCAAGGGATTGCCCTCCATCGACGATGTAGGTCTGGCCGGTGATGAAACTGCCAGCGGCGGACGCCAGCAGCGCCACGGTGGCGACGATCTCGGACGGCCGGCCGAAGCGGTGGAGCAGGATGCCGTCGAGCAGCTTCTGCTGGGTGGCCGCATCGAGCGTCTCGGTCATCCCCGTTTCCACCGAGCCCGGTGCGACGGCATTCACGCGGATGCCATGCCGGGCCCACTGGGCGGCGAGATCGCTGGTCAGATGCACCATCGCTGCCTTGGTGGTGGTGTAGGGCACGACCTGTCCGGCATCCGGCGTGTAGGAAAGGAAGGCGCCGACGGACGCGATGTTGACCATCGCGCCGCCGGCCCCTGTCGCGATCATGTGCCGCGCGGCATGGCGGCAGGCCAGGAAGGTGCCGGTGAGATTGGTATCGACCACCTTGCGCCAGCCCGACAGCGGAATCTCCTCCGGCAACCCCCACCAGGACGCGCCGGCGTTGTTGACCAGGATGTCCAGCTTGCCGAGCCGCCGCACGGTCGCTTCGACGGCTGCCGCGACTTCGTCCTCGTTGGAGATGTCGCAGCGCAGGCCGATCGCGCGGCGCCCGAAGCGCGCGGCGATGCCGGCCGCCGTTTCCTCGCAGTCCTTCTCGTGCCGGCTGGCCAACGCGACGTCGCAGCCCAGGTCGGCCAGCGCCGCGGCGATGGCCTCGGCCAGGGCGCCGCGCCCACCGGTGATGAGCGCGACCTGGCCGTCGAGCCGGAACTGCCGGGCGAGGAAGCCCGGGTCCAAATTCCCGGTCATGCTTGCGCTCCCCGTGCCGGCCGAGCCGCCGCGCGCTGAAAGAGGTCGACCTCCTCGGTGACGAGCACGATCCGCTTGCCCTTCATCTTGCCGACGTGGGCCACCGCGGCGGCCCACTCCGGCGAGCTCAGCGCGGCGTCGAGCTGCTCCCGGGACGGGAAGGTCAGCACGGCGTGGCCGTCCCATGCCGGGGCATCGGGATGGTCGTAGTCGAACACGACCTCGCCGTGCCGGTAGGCCTGCAATCCGGGCAGCTTCAGCGCGTGCTCGGCATGCTCGCCGCGCCACCAGAGCGTGAATTGCTCGCGCGTCCACTCGGGCGGACGCGTCGCGAGAACGACCATGCTGGTTGACATGTCCACGCCCCTCGGCTGCTCAGTTGCCGGTCCACTCGGGCTTGCGCTTGTCGAGGAAGGCGCGCACGCCTTCCTTCGCGTCGGCCGAGTGGTGCACGACGTTGCAGGTCATCGTCTCCAGCGTGATCAGCGAGTTGGTGTCGGCATCCAGCCCGCGATTGACGGCCATCTTGGTCATCCACATGCAGAACGGGCTCTTGTCGATCAGCGGCGCGCAGAAGTCCTGGATCAACTGGTCGAACTCGGCCTGGGGTGCGCAGGCGTTGATCAGGCCCCAGTCGGCGCACTGCACGCCGGTCAGCAGCTTGCCGGTGAGCATCAACTCCTTCGAGCGGCGCATGCCGATCATGCGCGGCAGGCGGTAGATCGGGCCGGCGCCGCCGAACAGCGCCCGGCGAATGTGGAAGTCGCCGATCTTGGCCTCGGAGGCGGCGAGCGCGAAGTCGCAGGAGATCATCAGCTCGAAACCACCGGCGACGGCATAGCCCTCGACCGCCGCGATGGTCGGCTTGCGCATGTTGAAGATCTTGTCGTAGGTGCGGGCGGAATCGATCGCCAGTTGCAGCGAGGTGGTGGTCTCGTGCAGCACCGGGCCGACGAGTTGATCCAGGTCGGCGCCCGAGCAGAACGTGTTGCCGCGGCCGCGGAACACGACGGCCAGCGCCTCCTTGTCTTCCGAAGCGCGATCGACCGCGAGCTCCAGGTCCTTCAGCAACTGGGGGCTGACGCAGTTGCGCTTGTGGGGCCGATTCAGCCAGATCGTCGCGATGCCGTTCGGCGCGACTTCGTACTGAATGACATCCTTTTCCTTGGCCTTTTCCTTTTCCATGCTCTCGCTTCCTTGGACGATGTTGATGATCAGCGCTTCAGTTCACGCCCGACCGGTCGGTCGAGTAGAAAAGATAGCACAGGCACCTGGCTTGTCAATCGGGGCGCCTCAGAATATCTCGAACAGGCCGGCAGCGCCCATGCCGCCGCCGACGCACATGGTGACCACGCCGTACTTCGCGCGGCGCCGCCGCCCCTCGAGCAGGATGTGGCCGGCCATGCGTGCGCCGGACATGCCGTAGGGATGGCCGATGGCAATCGCGCCGCCCGAGACGTTGAGCCTGTCGTCGGGGATGCCGAGGCGGTCGCGGCAGTACAGCACCTGCGACGCGAAGGCCTCGTTGAGTTCCCAGAGGCCGATGTCGTCGATGCGCAAGCCGGCCCGCTGCAGCAGCCTGGGGACGGCCAGGACCGGGCCGACGCCCATCTCCTCCGGCCCGCAACCAGCCACCGCCATGCCTGCATAGCGTCCCAGGGGCTCCAGGCCGCGGCGCGCGGCCTCGCCCGCTTCCATCAGCACCAGTGCCGCGGCGCCGTCGGAGAGCTGGGAGGCATTGCCGGCGGTGATGCAGCGGCCTTCGGCGAGCCGCTGGCCCTGCCTGAACACCGGCTTCAGCGCCGCGAGCTCGCCGAGCGTGGTCTGCGGCCGGTTGCCCTCGTCGCGGGAGAGGGTGATGTTCTCGAAGCGGGTGGCGCCGGTGGCCTTGTCGACGCGCGCCATCACCGCCTCCATCGGCACGATCTCCTGATCGAAGCGGCCCTGCGCCTGCGCCTCGGCGGTGCAGCGCTGGGAGCGAAGCGCGTATTCGTCCTGGCGTTCGCGCGAGACGTCGTAGCGCGCAGCCACGATCTCGGCGGTCTCGAGCATCGACATGTAGAGCTGCGGGACCGACTCGTCGAGCACCGGGTCTTTCACGCGGAACGCGTTGGCCTGTTCGTTCTGCACGAGCGACACCGACTCGACACCGCCCGCCACGGCGACGTTCATGCCGTCGACGACGATCTGCTTGGCGGCCGTCGCCAGCGCCATCAGGCCCGAGGCGCACTGCCGGTCCACGGTCATGCCCGGCACGCTGACCGGCAGGCCGGCCCGAAGCGCGGCCTGGCGCGCCACGTTGAACCCGGTGCAGCCCTGCTGCAGTGCGCAGCCGAGGACGACGTCCTCGACCGCGTCGGCCTCCAGGCCGGCGCGCTCCAGCGACGCCTTGATGGCGTGCGCCGCCAGGGCCTGGCCCTGGGTGTCGTTGAAGGCGCCGCGATAGGCCCTGCCGATGGGCGTACGGGCGACGGACACGATGACCGCATCACGCATGAGTGAGCTCCTGGTTCGAGGAAGGAGTGGATGGATCGGCGGCGGCGAGCCCGGTTTCGCGAGCCCACCACATGGGCCCGCCGCGGTAGCCCGGAAAGCCGTAGCCGTTGACGTAGACGACATCGATGTCGCCCGCGCGCTGTGCAATGCCGTCCTCGAGGATGCGGGCGCCCTCGCGGGCCATGGCGGAGAGCAGCCGGTGAAGGATGTCTTGGTCCGCGATCGGCCTGCGCTCGATGCCGAGTTCGGCCGACACGCCCGCGATGAGCGCTTCGATCTCCGGATCCGGAATCGCCTCGCGGCCGCGGTAGACGTAGTAGCCGCGCCCCGTCTTCTGCCCGAACCGGCCCAGCTCGTGGATGCGGTCGACGATGGGCGACATGCGCCCGGGCCGGGGTTGGGCGGAGTTCTTCTGCTGCTGGCGGATGCGCCAGAACACGTCCAGCCCGGCCATGTCGCGCATGGCGAACAAGCCCATGGGGAAGCCGAAGTCGACCAGCACGCGGTCGATCTGCCAGGGCGTGGCACCTTCCTCGAGAAGGAAGTCCGCCTCCGTTCCGTAGGCGTCGAGAATGCGGTTGCCGATGAATCCCTCGGCGTTGCCGGAGACCACCGCGATCTTGCGCAAGGTTCTCGCCAGGCCGAGGGCGCGGCCGATGGCGGCCGGGCTGGAGCGCGCGCCACGCACGATCTCCAGCAGGCGCATGACGTTGGCGGGGCTGAAGAAGTGCAGGCCGACGACGCTCTCCGGGCGCGAGGTCTCCGCGGCGATCGCATCCACGTCCAGGGTCGAGGTGTTCGTTGCCAGCATCGCGCCCGGCCTGGCCACCGCGTCCAGACGCCGGAAGACCTCCTTCTTCAGGGCCATGTCCTCGAACACCGCTTCGACGATGACGTCCGCCTCGCCGAGATCGGCATACCGGTCCGTCGTGGCGATGCAGGCCAGGGCGCGGTCGGCGCTGGCCTGCGTGATGCTGCCGCGTGCCACCGAGGTGGCGTAGTTGGCGCGGATGGTGGCGAGCCCGCGGCTCAGCGCGTCCTGCGAAGTGTCCAGCAGCGTGACCGGGATCCCCGCGTTGGCAAAGCACATCGCGATGCCGCCGCCCATGGTGCCGGCGCCGACGACCCCGGCGCGGCCGATCGGCGCAGCGGGCGCGGCGCTCGCGTCCTTCACCTTGCCGGCGGCGCGCTCCGCGAAGAAGCGGTGGATCAGCGCCCGGCTCTGCACGCTGCCCTCGCACGCCTGAAAGGCCTGGCGCTCCAGCTTCACGCCTTCGGCAAAATCGAGCCTGCAGGCCGCCTCGATGCAATCGACGATCTTCCACGGCGCCAGCAGGCCCTTCCATTTGCGCTGGTGGCGGGCTCGAAAATCCGCGAACAGGGCCGGATCGACATCGCGGATCTTGTCGTCGGCTTCTCGGAGATTGCGCGGCGGCAGCGCCCCACGGGCCGCCTCCGCGGCGAGTTGCAGTGCGCCGTCCAGCAGGTCGCCCTCGACGATGCGGTCGATGACGCCCCACTCGCAGGCCTGTGCGGCGCCCACGGGATCGCCGCCAGTGCAGACCGACAGTGCTACCTGCGGGCCGGCGAGCCGGGTCCACCATTGCGTGCCATGGCCGCCGGGCATCAGGCCCAGTTTCACTTCGGGCTGGCCGACCTGGGCGCCGCGGACGGCGACTCGCCAGTGGCAGGCGAGTGCGAGTTCGAAGCCGCCGCCGAATGCCGTGCCGTGGATCGCGGCGATCACCGGCTTGGCAATGGTTGCCAATGCGTCCAGGATGTCGTAGAGCGTCGGCTGGGCGTAGGGCTTGCCGAAGTCGTTGATGTCCGCGCCGGCCACGAAGCTGGTGCCGCCGCCGATGATCACCAGCGCCTGCGCCTGTGGATCGGCGGCGCAGCGCGCAATGGCATCCATCAGCCCGCTGCGCACGGCATGGCTCAGCGCATTGACGGGCGGGTTCTCGACGGTGGCCACGGCGACGCGGCCGTGAAGGGCATAGCTCACTTGACTCATCTGGAAGGCGCTCCTAGGGCGAGATGTCCACCACCAGCCGCCCCGCATGGACGCCGGTGAAAAGGCAGTTGAAAGTGTCCGGAACCCGCTCGAAGCCGTGGCGGATGTCGATGTCGTGGCGCAGCAGGCCTTCGCGCATCCACCCGTCGATCGCGCGAAGCATTTCGTCGACTCGGGCTGGCCGGCCGAAGACGCCGCTGACCAGGAACCCCTGCATCCGGACCGATTTCGCGACGAGGTTCCACAGGTTCGCCGGGCCCGGCGCCGGCTCGGTGGCCCCGTAGCGGGAGACCATGCCGCAGAGCGCGATTCGGCCCTGCGTGTTGACGTGGTCCAGGGCCGCTTCGAGCACGGCACCGCCCACGCTCTCGAACACCACGTCGACGCCGCCGGGAAGCGCTTCGGCGAGGGCATCGCGCCAGCGGGCCGTGTCTTTGTAGTCGATGCAGGCGTCGTAGCCGTAGCGATCGGTGGCGCGCCGGCACTTCTCGGCGCCGCCGGCAATGCCGACGATCCGCGATGCGCCGCCGATCCGGGCCATCTGGCCGACCAGCGAACCGACGGCCCCTGCCGCGGCGCTGACCAGCACCGTCTCGCCGGGCCGCAGGCCCGCGATCTCGAACAGCCCGTGGTGAGCGGTCAGGCCGATGGTGCCGAGGGCGTGGGTGTAGGCGGCAAGGGGATGACCCAGGTGAGCCGGCACCGGGAAGAACCGGCTGCCGGTGCCGACGACGAAGTCGCTCCAGGTGCCGAAGCCCCACACCAGTTCGCCCTCGCTGCGCGAGGGATCGCGAGACTCGAGCACCCGCCCCAGCACCATGCCCCGCACGGGTTCGCCGAGGGCGATGGGGACGCCGTAGCCGGGATCGGCACTCATGAAGTTGCGGATCGTCGGATCCATGCACAGCAGCAGCGTGCGGATCAGCACCTGTCCGTCGCCCGGGCGGGGCACCGGCGCCCGATGCAGGGTCAGGTCGGCAGCCGTCACGAGGCCGTGCGGCCGGCGGCACAGCAGCCATTGCCGGTTGGTCGCACCCGAAGTCACCGATTCACCCTCGCGCCGCGCACTCCCTGCGCTCACTGGACGACCCTCCGCGCTGCGCGCTTCGGGATGAGCGCTTGGGAGCGGCCCGGCGCGCTCATCGGACGACCCTCCGCGCTGCGCGCTTCGGGATGAGCGCTTGGGAGCGGCCCGGCGCGCTCATGCCGCTTCGATCAGCACGCCCGCCGCCATCCACGCGGCGATGCCGGCGCAGGGAACGGCGCAGAGCACGGCCTCGGCCATCTCGGCATCGGTGGCGCCCACCGTTCGGGCGGCCCGGATGTGCGTGGCCGCCTGCGGGCTGTAGTCGGACGCCAGGACGGCGATCAGCATCAGTTCCGCCGACTTTTGATCGAGCTGGTTGCATTCGATCGTTCCCTTGCGCATCAGGAAGTAGCCGTCGGCGGCTTTCGGCACCAGGCGCAGCAAGCTCGCGAGGGCCGGCGGCACGGTGCCCCAGTAGCTCTTGAAGTTCGCCTCGGCCTCGCCGGGTTCGGCCCGCACGAGGCCCGTCTCTCCTGGCGCGGTGGCGGGAGGGCCGTAGACCAGGGTGAGCACCGCGTCGAACGCCAGTGCCACGCCTTCGCCCCGCAGGCTGCTGAGCAGGATGAGGCCGCTGGCGGCCTCGTTGAACGGCAGCCCCAGCCGGGCGGCGCGCTCGAGCTCCTGACGCGCCAGTTCCAGGTGCCCCTTGTTCACCGCGGCCACCGCGGAGAACAGGCACTTGAGCTTCGCGGGCAGCGCGCCGTCGCTGTCGATGACTTCGCGGAACAGCGCGTAGCCCGATAGCGTGAAGGGTGCGAGCTGCTTCAGGCGAGCCGACTGCAGCAAGGCGTTCGAATCCGTCACGTGGATGCTCCGATGAGATGAAGAGTCCCGGCAGCGCCGAGGCCCGGGTTGCGGCGACAATCCTACCGACCGGACGGTCGAGCGTCAATATGTAATGCCGTGCCGCGTAAAAGGGGAGCGGCGCCACGGTCCGAACGTCGCGGCACAAGTTGACAGCCGACCGGTCGGTCGATACATTCCGTCCGACCGGTCGATTGGTGAAAAAACCCGCGATCGGAATCCCGCGGCAGTGGCGAACTGCCGCAGCCAACTCGTGCGAAGGAGGGGTCCATGTGCTCCGAAACAATGCGTCTCTGCCATGTGTGATGTCGCCGGCAACGTCAGGGAGCAGGCGGCAATGAGCGCTGAAGCGGAGGTGGGCGAGTCGCCCCGGTCCTACATCGGCGATGTCGGCGAGGTGCGGCCATTCGCGCACGTCGAGCCGCGCCGGCTGGAAGCGTTTCTGCACGCCCACGTGCCCGGCTACGAGGGCCCGCTGAGCGTCAGGCAGTTCCAGGGCGGGCAATCGAACCTGACCTATCTGCTGGAGACGCCGAAGGCGAAATACGTGCTGCGCAAGCAGCCGCCGGGCATCCTGCTGAAGTCCGCGCATGCGGTGGACCGGGAGTTCCGGGTCATGCGCGTGCTGGCGGGCCTGCCGGGCGGGTTCCCCGTGCCGGAGCCGATCGCCCTGTGCGAAGACCCGAGTGTGCTCGGCAGCATGTTCTACGTGATGAGCCATGTCCCGGGCCGGATCTTCTGGAACTGCCGCATGCCCGACCTTGCGCCGGCCGAGCGCGCCGCGGTGTTCGACTCCGTGAACGAGACCTTGGCGCGGCTTCACGGCGTCGACTACGCCGCACTCGGCCTCGCGGACTTCGGCCGGCCGGGCAATTATTTCGCGCGGCAGATCTCTCGCTGGTCGCGCCAGTACGAGCAGTCGAAGACGCAGGACATTGCGGAGATGGAGCGGCTGATGTCCTGGTTGCCCGCGGCGCTGCCGCCGGACGACGGCCGCTCCTCGATCGTCCACGGCGACTACTCCTTCCACAACATCCTGATCCACCCGACCGAACCGAGGGTGGTGGGCGTCGTCGATTGGGAGCTGTCGACCCTGGGCCATCCGCTCGGCGACCTGATGTACCACGCCATGGAGTGGTACCGGCCGGCGGGAGTGGACGCTCGCGGCACCTTGCGCGGCCAGGACCTGGCGGCGCTCGGCATTCCCACGCTCGAGAACTACATCCAGCGCTATGGCGAGCGCACCGGCCAGTCCCTCAGCGCGAACCTGCCGTTCTACCGGGCCTTCAATCTGTTCCGCACGGCGGCCATCCTGCAGGGCATCGCGCATCGGCTCAACGAGGGCAACGCCGCCTCGTCGAATGCGGCGGAGATCGCTGCCAACATCCGGCCGCTCGCCGCCGCCGCCTGGCAGTTTGCCAATGAAGATTGAGAGGCCTGATTCATGAACCCAATCGAAGGCAAGACGGCACTCATCACCGGCGGCGCCCAGGGCATCGGCGCGGCGATGGCGAAGGCTTTCGCCGCCGCGGGGGCCCGGGTGGTGATCGGCGACATCAGCGATGCCGCCGGACAGTCCCTGCAGGCCGACATCGCCGAGGCCGGGGGCGAGGCGCTCTACATGCGGCTGGACGTGGCGAGCGAGGCGGACTGGCAGGCGGCGATCGAGCGCACGCTGCAGCGCTGCGGCCGGCTGGACGTGCTGGTGAAC
The DNA here is from genome assembly GCA_044223035.1 of Piscinibacter sp. Taxonomy (GTDB): domain Bacteria; phylum Pseudomonadota; class Gammaproteobacteria; order Burkholderiales; family Burkholderiaceae_C; genus JBGAMJ01. The sequence continues at coordinate 28,531 of JBGAMJ010000025.1, read as the reverse complement.
AACGCCGGCCTGGGCCCGGCGCCGGCCCCGATCGAGAATTGCAGCGTGGAAGCCTGGGACCGCATCATGGCCGTGAACGTTCGCGGCGTCTTCCTGGGAACCAGGCACGCGATTGCGCCGATGCGCGCCGGCGGGGGCGGGTCCATCGTCAACGTCTCGTCCATCGCCGCCCTCGGCCAGGGCGCGTTGATGGAGGCGGCGTACGCCGCGAGCAAGGGGGCGGTGTGCACCTTCACGAAGGTCATTGCCGCCCAGTACGCGCGCGAGGGCATCCGCTGCAACTCGGTGCACCCCGGCCCCATCGACGGCGGGATGCTGCACGGCGTGTGGTCCGAGCCGGCGAGGCTGGAGCGCCGGCTGTCCCGCATTCCCATGGGTCGCATGGGGCGGGTGGACGAAGTCGTTGCCGGCGTGATGTTCCTGGCTTCCGACGCATCGTCCTACACCACCGGCACCGAATTGACCATCGACGGGGGCGCACTGGTGCAGTAGCCCGCAGGAGCCCGCAGTGGCCGGCGAGTGCGATCGACGCACCCGGGGCCGATTCGAAACACCGCACGGGGACAGTCATGACCGATGCCACACTCGAGGGCATACGCGACGCCCGGGGCCGCAGCGAGCGGCTCAGGCAAGCGATCCGCCACTTCCACGAGCGTGTCCTGCCCGACGACATCAAGTCGATGTCGCGCCGCCACCAGGTGCTGGGCAAGCCCGACTACGTGCGCTGGATGCGCCTGCTGCATGAGCAGGGCTGGGCCATCGGCCACTGGCCCGAAGCGTACGGAGGGCAGGCGTGGACGCTGCTGGAGCGCTTCGCGTTCGAGGATGAACTGGCGCGGCTCGGCTGCCCTTGGATCATTCCCTTCGGCGTCAAGTACGTGGGGCCGGTGATCTACACCTTCGGCTCGCCGGCGCAGAAGGCGCGCTTCCTGCCGCGAATCGCCACCACGTCGGACTTCTGGGCCCAGGGCTACTCGGAGCCCGGCGCCGGATCCGACCTGGCGGCGCTGCGCACCGAGGCGATCCGCGAAGGCGACGCGTACGTCGTCAACGGCCAGAAGGTATGGACCACCTACGCCCAATGGGCCGACTGGATGTTCTGCCTGGTCAAGACCACGCGGGACGAGCGTGCGCAGAAATCGATCTCCTTCCTGCTCGTGGACATGCGCAGCCCGGGCGTGACGGTGAAGCCGATCGCCACGATGGACGGTTACCACCACGTCAACGAGGTGTGGCTGGAGGACGTGCGCGTGCCGGTGGACAACCTGGTCGGCGCGGAGGGCGCGGGCTGGACCTATGCCAAGTTCCTGCTCGAGAACGAGCGCACCGCCGGCGCCATCGTCGGCAATGCCTGGCATGCGCTGGAGCGGCTGAAGGAGCTGGCGCGCTCGGCGGGGGCGGCAACGCCGCGCCTGCACGCGCGCATCGGCGAACTCGACCTGCGCTTCATGGCCCTCGAGGAGACCGCCTACCAGGCCGTGGAATCGATGATGCGCGGCACCGGGCACGGCGCCGAGGCGTCGCTGATCAAGCTGCGCGGGACGGAGCTGTACCAGCACATCGCCGAGGCGGCGATCGATGCGCTGGGCGTCGCCGGTGTCGCCTGTGACACCGCGGCCCTGCACACGGGCGGCCTGCCGCCGCTCGGCCCCGACGATGCCGGCGGCATCATCAAGGACCACCTCTATAACCGCGCTGCGACCATCTTCGGCGGCGCCTCCGAGATCCAGCGCAACATCGTCGCGAAGACGGTGCTGGGGCTATGAGACGCAGTGTGTCGACGCCTGCGGGCCGAAGGGAGAGCCAATGAGCATGGACATGGAAGCGGCGGTCATGCTGAGCGACAGCGCGCAGCGTTTCGCGGCAGAGCAATACAGCTTTCTGCAGCGTCGCGCGGTGCTCTCCGATGCGGCCGGCTGGAGCGCGACGGCCTGGCGGGCCTACGGCGAACTCGGCTGGCTGGCCTTGCGCCTGCCGGAGGAGCAGGACGGCCTGAATGCCGATGGGCTGGCGATCGGGGCCCTGATGGAAGTGGTCGGTGCCCGACTGCTGATGGAGCCGATCCTCGGCAGTGCCGTCGTCGCAACCGGCCTGGTGCTGAGCCAGGGCAGCGCGGCACAGCAGGAGCGGCTCCTGCCGGGGCTGGCCGACGGATCGGTCAAGCTCGCCTTCGCGCACGTGGAGGCGGCCGATGGAAGCGGTGTCCGCGAGGTCCGCGACGGCAGGCTCGACGGCGCCGGCATCGCCGTGCTGCACGGCGACATCGCCGACCGCCTGATCGTCCCGGCGGCGGACATGACAACGGGCGTCGTCCGGCTCTACCTCGTCGACCCGCATGCCGCGGGCGTCCAGAAGACCTGCTACCGCCTGCTGGACGGCCGCGGCGCCGCCAACCTGCGCTTCGCCGGGGTCGAGGCCGAACGGCTCGATCCCGATCACGCCGGATCGGCAGCAGACGCGATCCGGGACGCCCTCGACCACGCCGCCGCGGCCCAGTGCGCGGAAGCCCTCGGCATCGTGCGCGCCTTGCTCGCGGCCACGGGCGAATACCTGAAGACGCGCAAGCAGTTCGGCCGGGTCATCGGCAGCAACCAGGCGCTGCAGCACCGGGCGGTGGACATGTTCCTGCTGCAGGAGGAGATCGCCGCGCTCACCTTCGCCGCCCAGCGGGCCCTGGCGAAGCCCGCCATCGAGCGGGCCCGCATCATCAGCGGCGCGAGGGCGTACGTCTGCACGGCGGCGCGTCACGTCGCCAACGAGGCGGTGCAGATGCACGGCGGCCTCGGGCTCACCGACGAACTCGACGTGAGCCACTATTTCCGCCGGCTGATGGTGAACGCTGCGCTCTTCGGGAGCCGTGACGAGCACTTCGGCCGCTTCCTGGCGGCGGCGGCATGACGGCGAGTGCCAAGGTGATGCTGGAGCGCGACGGCGCCGTCGCCCGCATTGTCCTGAACCAGCCGGAGGCGATGAACGCGATCGGTCCCGAGATGGCGAGGGAACTTGCCCGCGCGGCCGTCGAACTCGGTCGCGATGACGCCGTGCGCTGCGTCGTCGTGGCCGGTGCCGGGCGGCATTTCATGGCGGGGGGCGACGTGCGCTACTTCGCGGAGCTGCTGTCGCTTTCGGCCGCCGAGCGGGATGAGAAGCTCGCCGGCCTGATCACCGACGTGGGCGACGCGGTGACCGCTCTGCGGGCCATGCCCAAGCCGGTGGTCGCGGCGGTTCGAGGGGCGGTTGCCGGATTCGGCCTGTCGCTGATGTGCGCCTGCGACCTGGCGGTCGCAGGCGAGAGCAGCAGCTTCAAGGTGGCCTATTGCCAGCTCGGCGCCTCGCCGGACGGCGGCGGCAGCCACAGCCTGCCGCGGCTGCTGGGCACGCGCCGCGCGCTGGAGCTGGCGCTGCTCGACGAGCGCATCGATGCCCGTCGCGCGCTGGAGTTCGGGTTGGTCAACCGCGTCGTGCCGGACGATTCGCTGGAGGGCGCCGTGAGCGCGCTGGCGCAAGGCCTGGCGCGCCAGGCCACTGCGGCGCTGGGCCGCACCAAGCGACTGATCCATTCAGCCTTCGACAACGACCTCGCCGGCCATCTGGAGGCCGAGCGGATCGCCTTCCTGGCCGGGGCGGGCTCCGAAGAATTCGCCGAAGCGGTGGCGGCGTTCGTCGCCAAGCGCCGGCCGGACTTTCGCCGCTGACGGCAGGTCCCGGCGCCGGCGCGGTCGGTGCCGCCATCAACCCCGGTCGGCCGCCTTGATGAAGCGCGAGGCGTAGATGAACATCGCCGCACCGCAGCACCCGGGCAACAACGACAGCGACAGCGCGTAGCGCAACGCGTCCGCGCCCACCGACGGGTCGCGCGCCAGCAGGTCGCTGCACAGGCCGGTGAACCACGGCCCGAGGCCCAGGCCGAAGAGGTTGAAGCACAGCGACAGTACGGAGTTGCTGAACGCGCGCATGTTCGGCGGCACCACCGACTGCGTCACCGCCAGGATCGGCCCGAAGTACGCCACCATCAGCAGCGCAGCCATCGCGGCCGCCGCAACCGACCAGCCGGTGGACGGCGCCAGATACTGGACGAGACCGAACGGCCCGGTGGCGCCGACGGCGATGGCCATCACCCACAGCCGCCAGCGCACGTCGCGCAGCGCCAGCCGGTCGGCGAGGAAGCCGCCAAGGTACATTCCGATCGCCCCGCCCGCACCGGCCAGCACCGCCATCAGCAGCGACACCTGCGACAGCGTGAAGCCGTGCAGCCGCACGTAGAACGGTGCGTTCCAGGTCATCATCGAGTACTGCGAGAAGCCGTGCAGCATGGTCGCCATCACGGCAAAGCGGAAGGCCTTGATGCGCCAGAGAAGCCGCATCGACGGCAGCATCCCGAGCCGCGCATCGCCCTCCTGGACAGGCGGGTCGTAGCGTCCGCGTGGGGCATCCCTGAGCATCATCAGCGTGAGGGGCGCCAGCGCCACGCCGATGCCGCCGATGATGGCGAAGGTGTGGCGCCAGCCCACCGTCTCGGCCAGCCAGCCGGTCATGCTGTATCCCAGCATCAGGCCCAGCGGCAGCCCCAGGCCGTAGGTCGACATGGCGGTGGCGCGCTGCTTGGGCGGGAAGTAGTCGGCGAGCAGCGAGACGCTGGCCGGGCCGCTCCCCGCCTCGCCGACCGCCACGCCGATGCGGAAGAAGACCAGCGATGCGAAACCCACCGCGAAGCCGCTCAGCGCCGTCATCAGGCTCCACAGCGCCAGCGACAGGACGACGATCCAGCGCCGGCTGAGACGGTCCGCCAGGCGCGCGATGGGCAGGGCCAGCGTGGTGTAGAAGAGGGCGAAGGAGAGGCCCGTGAGTGCGCCGATCTGCCCGTCGGACAGGCCGAGCTCCGACTTGATCGGAATCTGCAGGATGGACAGGATCGTGCGGTCGATGTAGTTGAACATCGCGATCAGGCACAGCGAGAGCAGCGCGAGCCGGCGCGTGCGGAGTTCGCTGGCGAATGCCTGGGTGCTCGCGCGGGTCGTCGCCGGGCTGCCGGCAGCGGGCGGCTGGGGCACGCCGCTCAAGGAATCGCTCATCGTGCCGCCCAATGCTTCGCTCATGGTGTCGCTCGCCGTCCCGTCAACCGTTTGTCGAACCGTCTTGCTCATTGCCAGCCGGCACTGCGCGCGGCGGTGATCCCGAATGTCATCGCCATCGCCAGCCCGCCCGCATAGCCGACGCCGTAGGCACCGCCCGCATCGGCGCCGGCCGCCAGCAGGCCGCGGACCACGCTCCCGTCGCTGCGCAGCACGCGGGCGCCGGTGTCGATGCTCAGGCCGCCGAAGGTGAAGGTGATCGCCGGGTGCACGATCAGCGCGTAGAAGGGCGCCTTGTCCAGCGGCTCGCAGGTCTCGGCGCGGGGCGGATCGAGCCGCTCCCAGCCGTGGCGCGTGCCCTCGTTGAATTCGCGGATGGAGCGCAGCGCCTGGGCACCGTCGAAGCCGTGCCCGGTGGCGAAGGCGGCCACCTCCTCCAGCGTGCCGGCGACGAGCCCTTTGCCGCCGTGCTCCAGCGCGACCGCGAGCTTGTCTTCGGGCACGGCGCTGGCGACGATGGCTTGCGTGGCGTGCAGCGAATGCACCCGCGAGTCCCAGAAGCACAGCGCCCGGGCGCCCGGCTGGGCCACGGTGAAGCAGGTGTTGGTGTGGTCTCCCAGCGTTTCGTCGCAGAAGCGCCGTCCCTGTTCGTTGAGCAGGATCGTGTGGTCGCTGTGGTACTGGCTGAGCCGCGTGTAGAGCCGCTCCTGCCCCCAGTCCGGCGACTCGCTCACGAGGTGGCCGTAGAACCCGCGGTTGGTGCCGGCGACTTCGCCGCCGGCCGCCGCGCCCAGGCGCAGCCCGGCGCCGTCGCTCACCGCCTGCGACCGCAGCAGCATGTGCTGCGCATGGGGGTGGATGTAGCGAGCGCGCATCTCCGCGGAGCCCTGGAAGCCGCCGGTCGAGAGGATCGTCGAGCGGGCGTGCACCGTGACCTGGCCGTCGGGGTGGGAGGTGCGTGCGCCGGTCACCGCGCCGCCCGCGTCGCGCAGCAGTTCGAGGGTCTCGGTTCCGGGCACCACGTGGCCGCCCGCCTGCTCGACCAGCGCCTCGCAGCCGCGCAGGTGCTCGATGATGTCGATCTGGTAGCCGTAGCCATGGAGCACGTTCATCTTCGGCGAGAGGGCGATCTCGCGCCGGCGCAGCCACTGCATCGCCTCCGGGAAGGTCGCGCAGATCACCGCCCCCAGCGCGGGATCCCCGCCGCCGTACAAGGCCATGCGCCCCGGCGACGACGCGGTCCACAGCACCCCGCCGGACAGCACCGCCGAGCCGCCGGTGGCCGCCGCCTTTTCGACCACGATCACGCGGGCCCCTCGCTCGGCCGCCCAACCCGCGGCCGACAGGCCCGCCATGCCCGCGCCGACGACCAGGAGGTCGCATTCGATGATCTGCTCGTCACTCATGTGGTGTCTTTCTGCCCAGGGGCGGCTAGCGTTGCAGGATGGTGACGCCGCTCACCCCCGGCGCGCCGTACACGTGCGTGTAGCCCAGGCTCGGCGCACCCGGCACCTGCCGCGCCCCGGCCTGCCCACGGAGCTGGGTGCAGATCTCGATCACCTGGCGCAACCCGGAGGCGCCGATCGGCTCGCCGTTGGCCAGGCAGCCGCCGTCGGTGTTGATGGGCAGGCGCCCGCCGATCTCGGTGGCGCCGTCGCGCAGCAGCCGCTCCTGCTCGCCGTGCTCGCAGAAGCCGTTCTCCGCGAGGTGGATGATCTCGCTGCCGGCGTCGGTGTCCTGGACCTGGGCGACGTCGATGTCGCGCGGGCCCACCCCGGCCTGCTCGAACGCGGCGCGCGACGCGGTCACGGTGGGCGCGGGCGCCTGTTGCGCCGCCAGCGCCGGGCTGAACACCTCGAATGAACCATGGTGGCGGGTGCGCACCACCGCCGCCTTCACCAGCACCGGCGTCTCGCACCAGCGCCGGGCCGCCGAGGCGCGGCACAGCACCAGCGCCGCGCCGCCTTCCGCGGGGTTGCAGAACATGTACTGGCGCAGCGGCAGGTTGACCGGTGCCGACTCGGCAATCTCGGCGAAGCTCATCGCGCGGCGCCGCCACGCGTTCGGGTTGAGTGCCCCGTTGCGGTAGGCCCGCTCGGCCACGCGCACCAGCGCGTCCTCGCCGATGCCGTGCTCGTGCAGGTAGCGGCGGGTCTTGAGCGCGAAGAACTGCGTGGTCAGCATCAGGCCCGTCTCGCCGTACCAGTCGGGCAGCCCCCAATCGCGAGGGTGGGGGTTGAAGGCGCCCCGGGGATGCTTGTCGAAGCCGACGGCCACCGCCAACTCTGCCATGCCGGCGCGGATCGCCGCGACCGCGCTCGCGATTGCGCTGCCGCCCGTGGCGCAGCCGTTCGCGACGTTGATGAACGGCAGCCCGGTAAGGCCGAGGTCGTTGCACAGCGCGTCGGCGTTGCCGGCGTCGTGGCTGCCGCCGTAGGCGATGTCCACCTGCTCCCACGAGACGCCCGCATCGCGCAAGGCGGCGCGCAAGGCATGGGCGCCCTGGGCGCGCCCGGACAGTTCGTCGTGCCGCCCGAAGGGGTGCAGGCCGATACCGATGATGGCGACATCCTCAGACATGTTCGTTCCCTTCCGGGGCTGCGGGTGACGGCTCGAAGGCGAACGTACCGATGTGCCGGCCGTCCCCCGTCTCCCGGTAGGCAACGATGGTCAGTGCCATCGGCATGCCGATGCGCAGCGCTGCCGGATCGGCCAGCGTGAGCCTCGACTCCACCTTGATGCCGCAGGCCATCTCGACGTAGCCGACGCCGTAGGGGCGGAAGTTCTCGGTGGTCTCGCCGCTGTCGTAGGGCAGCTTGGGCAGGAAGCCCTGGATGGTCCATGACCACAGCACGCCGGTGCTGCCGAGGCCATGCGGCTCGAGGCGGGTGCTCCCGCAGCGGGTGCAGCACGCGGCCGAGGGGAAATAGACTTCGCCGCAGTCGGCGCAGCGGCTGCCGATCAGGCTCGGGCGGCCGCCGTCCAGGTGCAGCAGGCCTGGGCAGGCGAGAACGGGTTGGGGCATGGGGTGTTCACTCGGTTGCGTGGGGCCGGGGTGGCGGTGCCGCTATTGCGCGGTGCCACTATTGCGCGGTGCCACTATTGCGCGGTGATGCCGCCGTCGATGACGACCTCGCTGCCGGTCATGTAGCTCGCCTCGTCGCTGGCGAGAAACAGGATCACGTTGGCGACCTCGAGCGGCTGGGCGAACCTCCCGAGCGGCGTGTGCGCCAGGAACTCCCGGGCGACCTCCGGGTTGGCATAGGCTGGCGCGGTGAGCGGCGTCTGCACGTGGCCCGGGTGCACCGAGTTGACCCGCACGCCGTTGCCGGCGGCGGCACACTCCAGGGCCGTCACCTTGGTGAACAGCCGCACGCCGGCCTTGGCGGCGCTGTAGGCGCCCGAGTTCGGCCCGGCGACCAGACCCCGCATCGACGACATGTTGACGATCGCGCCGCGCCCCGACGCGGCGAGCAGGGGCAAGGCGTGCCTGGTGCCCAGGAACACGCTGTCGAGGTTGACGGCGAGGGTCGCGCGCCACTCGTCGAGCGTGGTGTCGGCGATCGAGCGGAAGCGGCCGAAGCCGGCGTTGTTGACGAGAATGTCCAGTCGGCCGTATCGGCTGCGGATCTCCTCGATCGCGGCGATCCATTGCGATTCGATGGTGACGTCGAGTCCAATGGCCAGGTGCCGGTCGCGGCCGGCCGGCAACTCGGCCAGCGCGGCCAGTGCGGCCGCGAGGCCCGCCGCATCTCGGTCGGCAAGGATGACCGTGGCGCCTTCTTCCGCGAAGCGCCGGGCGGTTGCCAGCCCGATGCCGGAGGCCGCGCCGGTGACCATCGCGACCTTGTCGGAGAGGCGGCCGTTCATGCCGGATGCTCCACTGCGCGGCACATGGAGCGCTCGCATGAGTCGATGGTCTGCTTGCGGCCCCCAGCGGTCATGTGCCGGCAGCCGGCCTGGGGGGTGTCCGGGTGCTTCATTGCAGGTTCCTGTTGCTGCGCAGGTCGGACCTCGACAGCTCGACCAGGCTGGGGAAGCTGGGGTTGCGGCGGGCGAGGAGGGCCTCGTTGCGCTCGCGGATCGGCGCGTCGAACTTGTCGGTGGTGAGCAGGTAGAACTGGTTGTCCAGGACCGCGCGGTGGACCATCTCGGCCACCTCGTCGGGCGAGATGGCGTTTCCGTAGAGATGGTCGGCGATGGCCTGCAGCTCGGGTGTCTCCTCGGCCGCGCCGGCGGCGGGGCGCAGGTCGGTGGGACGGTTGCGCTCCGATCGGTAGATGCTGGTGTTCACGAGCCCGGGGCAGAGCAGCGTCACGCCGATGCGTGCGCCGCGTTCCTGCAGCGCGGCGTACAGGGCCTCGGTGGCACGGACGGCCCCCTGCTTCGCGAGGCCGTAGGGCACCGAGCCGGAGCTGCCGACGAGGCCGGCCACCGAGGCCGTGGTCACCACGTGTCCTTCGTCGCCCTGCGCCAGCATGCGCGGCACGAAGCTGCGGATGCCGTGGACCACGCCCATCAGGTTCACGCCCAGCGACCAGGCCCAGTCTTCGAGCGGATATTCCCAGATCGTGCGCTGGCGGCCCGAGGGCACGACGCCGGCGTTGTTGCACAGCAGGTGCACGGCGCCGAACTGGCCGTAGGCGGCCTCGGCCAACGCGTCGACCTCGGCCGGGACAGCCACGTCGGTGCGCACCGCGATGGCGTCGTGGCCGGCTTCGCAGAGGGCGGCGCGCGTCGCTTCCGCTGCTGCCGCGTCGATGTCCGAGACGACGATCTTCATGCCCGCGTGGGCGAAGCGCCGTGCCATGGCGGCGCCCATGCCGCTGCCGGCACCGGTGATGACGGCCACGCGGCCGGCGAGGTTCTGCATCGAAGGTGTCTCCTGTCGTGGGGGTGGTGGCTGCCGCCGCGGCTAGAGCGCGTTTCCGATGCGGTGGCCTTCGAAGATGGCGTGGGAGATGCGGCGCGGGGCGACGCAGTCGCCGATGGCGTGCACCTCGATCGCGCCGCCGCGCAGCCGCGTCCAGAGCTCGTCGACCGATTGCCGGCCTGTCTGCAGCACGGTCAGGTCGCAGGCGATGGTCTCGCCCTCGCCGCTGGTCACGTTCATGAGGCGCGCCATGCCCGGCTCGCAGCATTCCAGCTCGGTCAGCACTCGATACTCGGTGCCGGCCTGCCCCAGCCTCGCCAGCAGCGGGCCGATGCTCTCCGTCGGCATGCCGCCGGCGATGGCGGTGGAGGGCGTGGCGATCACCAGGCGCCAGCCGGCCTTGACCAGGGCTTCGGCCACGCCGTAGGTGAACCAGAAGCCGACCCCGTCGTCGACCAGCACCGCCTTGCCGGTCGCGCCCGGCGCCGGGGCGCCCTGGGCGAGGATGTCGAGCCAGGGGACGGCGCCGCGCATCTCGGGCGTCTCCAGGACCGGCCGCGCGACAGCGCCGGTGGCGATGACGGCCGCGTCGAAGCGGCCCTCCAGGTCGGCGGGGCCGGCGATGCGCGTGTTCAGTTCCAGCTGCACGCGCGCCAGGCGCACCTCGCCGTGGAGCCAGTCGATGATGCGCTTCACGTCGGCCCGGCGGGGAATGGCCGCGGAATAGAGGAACTGGCCGCCGACGCCGTCCGCCGCCTCGAACAGCGTGACCGCATGGCCCCGGGCGGCGGCCACGCGCGCGGCCTCCAGGCCGGCCGGGCCGGCGCCGATCACCGCGACGCGACGCGGACGCGCGGCGCGCCCCGCCTCGCCGAAGCCCGGCTGCGCCTCGCGGCCGGCCACGGGGTTCACGGCGCAATGCAGATGCGGCGAGAAGGCGCGGCAGTCCTGGTTCAGCCCGATGCACGGGCGGATGCGCTGGTCTTCCCCGGCCGCGGCCTTGCGCACCCAGTCGGGATCGGCGATGAAGGAGCGCGCCATGCCGATCATGTCGGCCTGCCCCGCCTCCAGGATCTGCTCTGCCACGCGGGGCGTGGTGATGCGCTGGCCGACCAGGATCGGCAGGGCGGAGGCCTCGCGGATCAGGCCTGCCAGGCGCGCCGCGGTGGCTTCGGGCGCGGTCGCGTCCTTGACGTACATGCCGCGCGTGCCGAGGGTGATGCTGAGGTAGTCGGTCAGGCCGTCATCGGCGAGCGCGCGGCCGATCTGCGCGGTGTCCGCCACGCCCAGGCCGTCGACGGTTTCTTCGTCGGCAGACAGGCGCAGGCCGAGCAGGAAGTCGTCGCCGCAATGGCGGCGGATCGACGCATTGACCTCCCGCAGGAAGCGCAGCCGCCGTTGCGCATCGCCGCCGTAGGCGTCGCTGCGCCGGTTGGTGGCGGGGGAGAGGAACTGGCCCACCAGGTAGCCGTGGGCGCCATGGATCTCGACGCCGTCGTGGCCGGTGCGTTTCAGGTTCGCGGCGCTCAGGCCGAAGGATTCGACGAGCTCCGCGATCTCGGCCGCATCCAGCTCATGCGGCGCAAAGGGATCGCGCGGCGAGCGGAGGGGCGAGGGCGCCAGCGGCGCGTTGTCGAACTCGCCGCCGATCAGCTCACGCCCGAGGTGGACGATCTGGCCGACGATGCGCACGCCGTGGGCATGCACCGCATTGACCCGCTTGCGCAGGCTCTCGAGGGCGGCGTCGTTGTACGGCTCGACGAGTTTGCGCGACCGGATGGCGGAGCTGCCGTGCACCACCGCGGCCCCGGTGACCAGCATCGCTGGCCCGGAGCGGGCGCGTGCCTCGTAGTAGGCGATGTCCTCGTCGGTGATCGCCCCGTCGTGAACCATGCTGGTGCCGTGCGGCAGCATGACGAGCCGATTGGCCAGGCGCAGCTTGCCGATGACGAGAGGCTCGAACAGCCTCGGGTGGTGGCGGGCGCTGACGGATACGGGGATCGTCGGGTTCATCTTGGCATCCCTGCGCGGCGGGACCGGCCACGGGGAACGGAAGCGAGTGATGACGCATCGTATCGACCGCCCGGTCGGTCGTCAAGCGAGATCTCCCCGGCGCCCCGCGGCGTAGCGCTGTGCGCAGGCCCAGCCGATCTCGGCCAGCGGGCCGGCCTTGGCGCCGGTCGAGGCCGCATCGGCCGCGGCGGCCGTGCCCTCGGCCGCCCGCTGCGCGATGCCCAGCAGGATGGCCGCCATGCGGAACAGGTTGTAGGCGAAGTAGAACTCCCAGTGCTCGCTACCGTCCCGCCCGGTGGCATCGCGGTATTGCGCGATGTACTCCGCTTCGCCGGGGATGCCGAGCACGGCCAGGTCCAGCCCGGCGATGCCGCGCCAGACCTCAGGCCGCACGCGCCAGCTCATGCAGTGGTAGGCGAAGTCGGCCATCGGGTGTCCCAGCGTCGACAACTCCCAGTCGAGCACGCCGATGATGCGCGGCTCGCTCGGATGGAACATCAGGTTGTCGAGGCGGTAGTCGCCGTGCACCAGCGTCGCTTCGTCGCCGGGCGGAACGTGGTCGGGCAGCCATTCGATCAGCCGGACCAGAGCCGGCGGCAGCGGCAGCGTGGAGGCGAGGCATTGACGCGACCAGCGCGCGATCTGCCGCGCGAAGTAGTTGCCCGGCCTGCCGAACTCCGCCAGCCCCGCGGCCGCGACGTCGACGCGGTGCAGTTCGGCGATGACCCGGTTCATCTCCCGATAGATCGCGCCGCGCTCGGCGGCCGTCATCCCGGGCAGCGACTGGTCGGTCAGCACGCGGCCCTCCAGGTGCTCCATCAGGTAGAAGGCCGTGCCGACGATCGATTCGTCGTCGCAGTACGCCAGCATCGCCGGCACCGGAACCGGGCTGTCGCGCAATGCGTTCATCACGCGGTATTCGCGGTCGATCGCATGCGCGGAAGGCAGCAGCTTGCCCGCCGGCCGCTTGCGGAGCACCAGGCGGCGGTTGCCGGCGTCGAGGCGGTAGGTGGGGTTGGACTGCCCGCCGGATATCGGGTCGAGCCGGATCGACGGCGTGTCGATCAGGCCCTGGGCGCGCAGCCAGTGGCCAAGAGCCTGGGTCGACTCGGCATTCAATGACGCGTTCACCGGGTGCGCGCCATCCACCGCCGCCGCAGCGCCGGACATGGCGCATCCGTCGTCCGTGATTCGGTTGAGGCTGCTCATGCCGATGCCTCCGCCGCCTGGACGATCTTGCGCGCCATGCTCCAGCGGTGCACTTCGCTCGGGCCGTCGTAGATGCGGAAGGCGCGCATGTCCATGAAGATGCGCATCACCGGCGTTTCTTCGGTGACGCCCTGGCCGCCGAGCACCTGCATGCTGCGGTCGGCCACGCGCCACAAGGCCTCGGAGCAGACGACCTTGGCGCGGCTCGATTCGAAGTTGCACGCCTGGCCCTGGTCGAGCAGCCAGGCGGTGTGCCAGATGTGCAGCCGCGCGGTGTGGAGGTCGATGTCGTTGTCGGCCAGCATGTAGCCGACGCCTTCGTGCTCGGCCAGGGGCTTGCCGAAGGCCGTGCGCAGGCGTGCATGGCGGACCGCGGCTTCATGCGCGCGTCGCGCCTGCCCGAGCCAGCGCATGCAGTGGGTGAGGCGGGCCGGAGCCAGCCGCACCTGCGCGTAGCGGAATCCCTTGCCCGCCTCGCCGAGGATGTCGGCCGCCGGGATGAGCAGATCGCGGAACTCGAGCACGCCGTGGCCGCCGGTGAAGCAGCGGTCCATCGTGTCCATGTTGCGGCGCCGGTGGATGCCGGGGCGGTCCATGTCGGTCAGGAACATCGTGGCGCGGCCGTCTTCGGTGCGCGCCATCACGATGGCATAGGCGGCGCCCTCGGCGCCGGTAATGAACCACTTGTCGCCGTTGATGCGGTAGTGGTCGCCGTCGCGCACGGCGGTGGTCGCGAGCATGCCCGGATCGGAGCCCGCGCCGGGCGGCGGCTCGGTCATCGCGAAGCACGAACGCGTGCGGCCTTCCACCTGGGGCCGCAGCCAGCGATCCTTCTGCGCCGGCGTGGCCACCGCCTCCATCAGGTGGATGTTGCCTTCGTCGGGCGCGTGGATGTTCAGCGCGGTCGGCCCGAGCCAGGAGTAGCCGGCCTCCTCGAAGACGACGGCCTTGGCGACGTGGGACAGGCCCAGGCCGCCCATTTCCGGCGACGCATGCGGCGTCAGCAGGCCGGCCTCGCGCGCCAGGCCCACCAGCTCCCGGCGCAGGGATTCTTCGGGGCCGTGGGCGCCGCAGCGCGGATCGCGCTCATACGGCAGCACCTGTTCGTGGATGAAGGCGCGCACGCGGTCGCGCAGCGAGGTCAGTTCGGGCGGCAAGGAGAAGTTCATCGGTCGGTACGGGTAGCCAGCGTCCGCCGCGTGCTGCAGATCGTGTGCCCGCAGCGGCTGCCCTGGGGCGCGCCGGCCCGGCTGGAAGAATGTGTCTCAAGCGTGAAACGCTGCGTGCAACAATGAAACATGCACAGCACTGCCCATCGTCCATGCCGCCGCGGCCGGTTCCGGTAACGCCCGGAGCGCCGCCGGCGCTTCCCCGCCTGGTCGTGTTGATCAGCCACCTGCGGCTGAGCAAGCCTCCCAGCCGCCTGGCGATGGCGGTCGCCGCCGCCGCCAGGCCCTATGCCGCGCGCGCCGATGTCCGGATCCTCGACTGCGATTTCGACGAGTCGCTGGACCGTGCCCGGGCGCTCAAGCGCGAGGGCCGGACCGATGTCCTGATCTCCGCCGGCGCCACGGGCGACTACCTGCGGCAGCAGCTCGACATGCCGGTGGTGCTGATGCGCAGCAGCGGCATGGACCTGCTGCGGGCCGTGGCCGATGCGCGCGCCCGGGCCGCGCGGGTCGCGGTGCTCGCCTACCGCGAAATCGATGCGGATCTCGCAGAGCTGCTCGGCGTGCTGAAGATGGACGTCGAACTCGCCACGTACGGCACGCTGCGCCAGGCCCAGCGCTGCGTGGCCGCGGTCAAGCGTGCGGGCTGCGGCGCCGTCGTCGGCTCGTCGATGGTGACGCAGATCGCCGAGGCGGCGGGCCTTGCCGGCTTCCTGGCCATCGGCGCGCAGGCCACGCGGGAGGCGCTGGACGATGCCATCGCCCTGCACCAGATCGCGCGGATCCAGGGCGATCGGCGCCGGTGGCTGGACGCGGTGCTGCACAGCCTGCACGACGGCATGATGGCGGTCGATCACGCGGGCAGGGTGCAGTCGATGAACGGCGTGATGGCTGCGCTGCTCGACGTCGACGCCGATGCAGTCCTCGGTCGCGCCGTCTCGAGCCTGGAACTGCCGCCGGACATGCGCCAGCTCCTGACGGCGGGCCGGGAGGTTCGCAGCCAGGTGCTGACGCTGCACCGCAGGCACGTGGTGGCCAACGTCATGCCGCTGGTGGACTTCGGCGAAGCGCCCGGCGTGGTGCTGACGGTGCAGGAGACCGCCTCGGTGCGGCAGGCCGAGCGCCGCATCCGCTCCAGCGAGCGCCGCGCGCATGCCGGCGCGCGCCATCGCCTGGAGGACATCGCAGGCCGGTCCGCTGCCATCGCACGCGCACTGGCCACCGCGTCGACCTGTGCGCGATCGAACGCCACGGTGCTCATCGCCGGCGAGAGCGGCACTGGCAAGGAGTTGTTCGCGCAGGGCATCCACAATGCCAGCGCGCGGCGGCTGGGGCCGTTCGTCGGCGTCAATTGCGGCGCGTTTCCCGAGTCATTGCTCGAGAGCGAGCTGTTCGGCCACGAGGAAGGCGCATTCACCGGTTCACGCCGGGGCGGCAAGCCCGGGCTCTTCGAGGCCGCGCACCGGGGCACGCTGTTTCTCGACGAGATCGGCGACATGCCGCTGACCTTGCAGACACGCTTGCTGCGCGTGCTGCAGGAGCGCGAAGTGAATCGGCTGGGAAGCACCGAGCCGACGCGGATCGACGTGCGGGTGATCGCGGCCACGCACCGGGACCTGGCGGAGCTCGTCCGCTCGGGCCGCTTCCGGCAGGATCTGTTCTACCGCATCGCCATCCTGCACCTGCACGTGCCGCCGCTGCGCGAGCGCACGGAAGATCTGGTGCCGATCGCATTGCGCATCCTCGGCAACATGCCGAACCCGGCAGCCAGGGGAGCGCAGGCCATCCTCGACCGGCTCGGGCCGGGACTGCTGGACCATCACTGGCCGGGCAACGTGCGCGAGTTGGAGAACGTGCTGGAGCGGGCCGCGCTCCTGTGGGACGCCGGGGATGCCGCCTCGATCGACCTCAAGACTGTCATCGGCCCCGCGCTGGCGGATGGCGCCGAAGCGCCGGCGCAAACGAGGCCGTCCGCCGGCGCAGGGCCGCAGGCGGGCCACGGCAAGCAGGCGAAGGAGACGAGCTTGCGCACGCTGGGCCGGGCCAGCGAGGCGGAACATGTCCGCAGGGCGCTGGAAGCGTTCGGCGGCAACATGAAGCAGGCGGCGGCGGCGCTGGGCATCAGCCGTTCGACGCTTTGGCGGCGGCTGAGGGAAGCCGACCCGGCCGCGGGGCGCTGAGGGCGGGGCCAGCGGGTCGGTCCTGGCCGGTCGCCGACCTCGCTCAGTACGTCTCGCTCACCCCGTCTCGCTCACCCCGCCTCGTCAGCCAGCGCCCACAGCACGTCGAACAGCACGTTCGCGCCCTGCACCAGCTCGGACGGTTCGGTGTGCTCGCGCGGGTTGTGGCTGATGCCGCCGCGGCTGGGCACGAAGATCATCGCGGCGGGCGCGATGCGGGCGATCATCTGCGCGTCGTGGCCGGCGCCGGAGGTCATGCGGCGCACCGCCAGCCCGCGCGCGCCGGCGGCGGCCTCGATCCTGCGCACCAGCCGTTCGTCGAAGCGCACCGGCTCGAAGCGCGCCAGCCGCTCGCTGCGGATCGCCACGCCTTCGCGCGCGGCCAGCGCGTCCAGCTCGGCGGCAAGTTCCGCCTCAGCGCGCTGCAGCGTCGCCTCGTCGGTGTGGCGCAGGTCGACGGTGAGCGTCGCGCGCGAGGCGATCACGTTGATCAGGTTGGGGTGCAGGTTGATCGCGCCGACGGTGCCGAGCTGCCCGGGGATGCGCTGCGTCAACGCCCGCACCGCCACCGCGATCGCCGCCGCGGCGTGGCCGGCGTCGCGCCGCAGCCGCATCGGCGTGGTGCCGGCATGGTTGGACTGGCCGTCGATGGTGATCCGCTGCCACGAGATGCCTTGCAGGTCCTGCACCGCGCCGATCGGCAGGCCATCGGCCTCGAGCACCGGCCCCTGCTCGATGTGCAGCTCGACGAAGGCGTGCGGCCGGATCGCGCCGCATGCCATGTCGCCGGCGTATCCGATGCGCGCCAGCTCGTCGCCGAGGCGACGGCCGTCGGTGCCGACGATGTCCAGCGCCTGCTCCAGCGGCAGCCCGCCGGCGTGCACCAGCGAGCCGAGCATGTCCGGCGCGAAGCGCACGCCTTCCTCGTTGGTGAACGCGGCCACGACCAGCGGGCGCCGCGTGCGCAGGCCCAGCGCGTCGAGCCGGCGCAGCACCTCCAGCCCGGCGAGCACGCCGTACATGCCGTCGTAGCGCCCGCCGGTGGCCACGGTGTCGATGTGCGAGCCGGTCATCACCGGCGCCGCGTCGGTGAGGCCGGCACGGATGCCGAAGATGTTGCCGATGCGGTCGATCCGCACCGCCAGCCCCTGCTCGCGCATCCAGCCGACCAGCCGGTCGCGGCCCAGGCGGTCGGCGTCGGTCAGCGCGATACGGCAGACGCCGCCGTCGCCGGTGCTGCCGATCTCGGCGTGGCGCGCGATGCGCTCGGCCAGTGCGGTGGCGTCAATGCCGTGTCGCTCGCGCCAGCGGGCCTGCGCGGCGAGCACCGACGCCGCGCTGCGCCCGGCGAGCTCGGCGTAGACGCCCGGCGCGGTGGCGCCCTCGGTGTTGATCAGCAGCACGCGGGAACTCGCGTCCAGCCTGGCTTGGGACGCGCCTGCCGGGTCGGTGGCGAGGTGTAGCAGGGCGGCGAGGCCCGCGGCGCCGGATTCGCCGGCGAGGATCGGGACGTCGCCGGGCGACTGGACCGCGTCCGTTTCGGCGTCGGCGTCGGCTGCGGCATCGGCATTGACTTCGACTGCAGGCCCGGCTCCGGCTCCGGCGGCGGCTCCGGCGGCGGCGGCCATGGCTCCGGCTTCCGCTTCCGCTTCCGCTTCCGCCCCGCCGCCCGCCAGCAGCCGCATCGCCTGCACCGCGTCCTCGTCGCTCACCGTCATGAACAGGTCGACCGTCGGCTCCAGGAATCGCCAGGCCAGCGGTGAGGCCTCGCCGCAGGCCAGCCCGGCCATCACCGAATCGACCGAGCCGATGGCACGTGCCGGCCGCCCGGCAAGCGCGCTCTGCAGCAGGCAGTCCGCCTGCTCGGGCTCGACGACGATGAACACCGGCCGCCGCGCGCCGTAGCGCTCCCAGAAATGGCTGATCACGCCGGCCGCCAGCCCGCCGACGCCGCCTTGCAGCACGACGTGGGTGAAGGGGCAGGGGCCGTCTGCCGGCGCCAAGTCCAGCGCCTCGTCGGCGATCACGGCGTAGCCCTGCATCACGTCGCGCGGCACCGCCTCGTAGCCGTCGTACGAGGTGTCGGAGACGACCTGCCAGCCGTTGGCGCGCGCCAGCCGCGCGGCCTCGCGCACCGATGCGTCGTAGTCGCCGGCGATGCGCACGATGCGGGCGCCGAGCGCGGCGATCGGGTCCTCGCGCTCGGCGCTGACCTGCGCGTGCAGCACGATCACGCATCCGCAGCCCACCCGCTGCGCCGCGGCGGCCAGCGCGCGGCCGTGGTTGCCGTCGGTCGCGCTGACGACGGTGTAATCCGCCAGCGCGGCGGCGTGGCGGCCGGCCAGCAGGTCTTCGGGGCGCCAGCCGGCTGCGCCGGGCCGGTCGCGCAGGATCAGCCGCAGCAGCGCCACCGGCGCGCCCAGCGCCTTGAAGCTGCCGAGCGTCGAGCGGCGCGATTCGTCCTTCACGACGACCTCGGCCAGCCCGAGCCGCCGGGCCAGCATCGGCAACCGCCACAGCGGCGTCGGCCCCGGCGCCAGCAGGTCGCCGTGGGCCAGCCAGCGGCGGCACTCGCGGCCGCGTTCGATGTCGAGGATGGCCTTCAGCGCGTCGTCGTAGGGGCCGCGGCGCGCCTGCGGATTGAGGTGCAGCATCGGTCAGCCTCCGGTGCCCGCGTCGCCATCCGCCCGCAGCGGCAGGCGGATGCGCGCCAGTTCGGCGAACCAGCGCGCGCCGATCGGCAGCAGCGCGTCGTTGAAGTCGTAGCGCGGGTTGTGCAGCGGCACGGCGCCCGGGCTGTCGCCGTCGCCGTTGCCGATGAAGACGAACGCGCCGGGCACCACCCGCAGGAAGGCGCCGAAATCCTCCGAGATCATCATCGGCGCCACCGCGTCGTCGACACGCTCGCGCCCCACCACCGCCGCAGCCGCCGCGACGGCGAACGGCACGCAGCGCGCCGTGTTGACCGTGGGCGCGAACTCGTGCGTGTACTCGAGCTCGCAGCGCGCGCCGTGCGCCAGCGCGATGCCGTGGCAGACCTCGCGCATGCGCCGCTCGATCAGCGCCTGAACCTCGGGATCGTGGCTGCGCGTGTCGCCGCGGATCGTCACCTCGGTCGGCAGCACGTTGCGGATGCCGTCGGTGACGAACTCGGTGCACGACAGCACCGCGCCCCGCGCGGGATCGACGGCGCGCGACACCACGGTCTGCAGCGCCAGCACGATCTCGGCGCCGATCACCAGCGGGTCGACCGCCATGTGCGGCCGCGCGGCGTGGCCGCCGCGGCCGGTGATGCGGATCACGAAGTTGTCCTCGCTGGCCATGATGCCGCCGGCGCGGGTGGCGATGCGGCCGACCGGCAGGCCCGGCAGGTTGTGGGCGCCGTAGATCTCGTCGACCGGAAAGCGCTCGAACAGGCCGTCGGCCATCATCGCGGCGGCGCCGCGGCCATGCTCCTCGGCGGGCTGGAAGATGAAGCGCACCGTGCCGTCGAAGTCGCGCCGCTGCGCCAGCAGTTGCGCCGCGCCGAGCAGCATCGCCATGTGGCCGTCGTGGCCGCAGGCGTGCATGCAGCCGGGCGTCGCCGAGGCGTGGGGGCGATCCGGCGCGGCTTCGGTGATCGCCAGCGCGTCCATGTCGGCCCGCAGCCCGATCGCGCCGCTGCCGTGGCCGACCCGGAGGTTGGCCACGATGCCGGTGCCGCCGATGCCGCGGTGCACCTCCAGCCCGAGCAGGCCCAGCACCTGGGCGACGAAGTCCGAGGTGCGCGCCTCGGCGAAGCCGGTCTCGGGGAAGCGGTGCAGGTGGTGGCGCCAGCGGACCCAGCCCGGGTCGGGGTCGGGGAGGGCGGGAGTGGGGGCGGGGCTTGCCCCGGAGCCGGCCGGCGGATGCGGGGCCGGCGCGGCGGCATCGCTCGCGGCGGGTCGGGTCGGCTGCCGGGTGGCCGGGGAGGTCGGGGCGTGGGTCATGGTGCGGGCGGAGCGGGGTGGGCGCCGGGGCGGGGCGAGGTGGCTCGATTGTCGTCAGGCGCAGCGGCAATGCCGGCTGGGGGCTCCGTGGCCGGCATGGGCTGAACGGCGGCGTCGGTCTCAACTTGCAGCATGCCGCCGCGCTGGTGGTCAACATGGACTTGCCCTGGAACCCGGCGGTGCTGGAGCAGCGCATCGGCCGGGTGCACCGCATGGGGCAGTCGCGCGGCGTGCAGGTCGACAACCTGATCGGCCAGGGCAGCATCGAAGAGGGCATGCTGGGCGTTTTGGCGTTCAAGATGAGCCTGTTCGCGGACCCGTGGCCGGCACCGTTCCGCCGGCCGCCGTGCCGGCACCCGTGTCCGATGCCGCCGCGGCGGCGCCGACCGGCCCGGTGGGTGCCATGTCGCACGATGGCGCGCCTCGGCCTGAGCCCGAGCCCGAGCCCGAGCCCGAGCCTGAGCCTGAGCGCGAGCCGGATGCCGGATCAGAGGCCGAACCGGAAGCCGATGCCTGGGCGGGCGTGCTGCAGGCCGGTGCCGCCCTGCTGCTGGAACTGGCCGCACGGCGCCCATCCGGTGCGGCGCCGCTGATCCGCATCGAGCGCGACCCCGAGTCCGGCCAGCCCGGCCTGCGGCTGCCGATGCCGGACGCAACGCTGTCGCGGCAGTTTGCGAAGGCGCTGGTGCCGTGGTCGAAGGGCTGATTCGGGGGGGGCGTGGCGTCGCCCGCGTCACATCGCCGGCAAGACGGCATGCGGCGTCAGAATGCTCCGAGAGAACTTCTCAAAATTCCGTCTCTCATGCGCCGATTGCCTATGAGAAAATTCGGACCTATCTTCTCAAGAATCTCCTCATAATGGAGTGTGCGCCCTCGCAACCAAACTCCTCGTGACCAGCTTGCCGCGGTGCTGGCGCGCCGCGCGGCAGCCAGTGCTTCCGAGTTGGCCGGGCAGCTCGGCGTCAGCGTGCCGACCTTGCACCGACTGCTGCAGGAGCAGGGCGACGCGGTCATTTCGACCGGCAAGGCGCGGCGGACGCGCTACGCGTTGCGCCGGCCGCTTCGAGGCGATCGGAGCGAACTGCCGCTGTACGCCGTCGATGAAACCGGCCGGGCCGATCTGGTGGCTCGGCTGGCACTGATCCACCCGCAAGGTTCCTGCATGAACCTCGCCGGCACCGGCTGGCCGGTGCCCGACGAGTCGCGCGACGGATGGTGGAGCGGCCTGCCTTACCCCGTGGTCGACATGCGTCCGCAGGGCTACCTCGGCCGCCAGCTCGCGCGGGCGGAACATCGGGCCTTCGGCGTGTCGGCGAATCCGGACGAGTGGGGCGATGAGGACGTGGCCTGGGTGCTCAGCCGCATCGGCAGCGACGTCAGCGGCAACCTGATCCTCGGTGACGCCGCCTTCGAGCGCTGGCAGGCGCGCAAGCTGGCCGCGCCGCCGCCGATCGAGCCACGCGATCTCGGCCGCTGCTACGGGCAGCTTGCCGAGCAGGCGATTGCCGCCGGCGTGCCGGGCTCCAGCGCGGCGGGCGAGTTCCCCAAGTTTCCGGCGCTGCGCGAGCTGGCGGGCAGCGCCACGCCGCATGTGCTGGTCAAGTTCTCGGGTGCCGATGGTTCGCCCGCCGTGCAGCGCTGGGCCGATCTGCTCGTCTGCGAGCACCTGGCGCTCGAAGGCGCCGCGGCCCTGCCCGAAGCCGCCAGCGCACGCAGCCGGATCGTCGTGCAGGACGGCCGCACCTTCCTGGAGGTGGAGCGCTTCGACCGGCATGGCCCGTTCGGGCGCAGCCCGCTCGTCAGCCTGGGCACGCTCGATGCGGCGCTGCTGGGAGAAGGCACGGCCGACTGGACCCGGCTCGCCGTCCGGCTGCATGCGACGGGGTTGCTGGGCGCCGACGACGTGCGACGCGTCGACGACCTGTGGTGGTATGGCCGCCTGATCGCCAACACCGACATGCACACCGGCAACCTGAGCTTCAGGCCGGACGGCGCGAGCGGCAGGCTGAGCCTGGCACCCACGTACGACATGCTGCCGATGCTCTACGCGCCGCTGCCGGGTGGCGAACTGCCGTCGAGAGACTTCGAACCGCCGCTGCCGCTGCCGCCCCAGCGCGCCACGTGGATGCGTGCCTGCGGCGCGGCGATCGGGTTCTGGGAGCGCGCCTCGGCGGATTCACGCGTCAGCGAAGGCTTTCGGGCGGCGTGCCGGCGCAACGCGGAGATGCTGGCGCGCGTGGCGCAGCGGATCTGATCCGCCCACGTCGGCAGGGCATCGGCCGATGTCCGGCATCGGCCGGCCCGATCGGCGGCCGGGGCGTCGGCACGGTTCGCACCGCCCCGCACGCGCTCGGCGTCGTGGGCAACGCGCCGGCCCGCTACGATGCACCGATCGCCCCGGAGGAGTGCTCGCATGACGGAATCATTGAAGGTCGGCATCGTCGGCCACGGCTTTGCCACCGCCACCTTCCACGCGCCGTTGATCACCTCGGTGCCCGGCCTCGAACTGACGGCGATCTCGAGCAGCGATCCGGCCAAAGTGCGCGCCGCGTGGCCGCAGGTGGACGTCTGCGATTCGCCGCAGGCGCTGTTCGCGCGGCCCGACATCGGCCTCGTGGTGATCCCCACGCCGAACGAATCGCACCACCCGCTCGCGCTGGCGGCGCTCGCGGCGGGCAAGCACGTGGTCGTCGACAAGCCGTTCACGATCGATGCGAACGAGGCGCGCTCGCTGATCGATCGCGCCGCCGAGGCGGGGCGGTTCCTGTCGGTGTTCCACAACCGCCGCTGGGACGGCGACTTCCTCGCGCTGCGGCGCGTCGTCGAATCGGGCCGGTTGGGGCGGCTCGCGCATTTCGAATCGCACTTCGACCGCTTCCGGCCCGAGGTGCGGGTGCGCTGGCGCGAATCCGGCGGCCCCGGCAGCGGCCTCTGGTACGACCTCGGCTCGCACCTGCTCGACCAGACGCTGCACCTCTTCGGCCCGCCGCGGACGCTTTGGCTGGACCTCGCGCGCCAGCGCGACCACACGCTGAGCGACGACTGGTTCCACGCCGTGCTGCGCTACGACGCGCTGCGGGTGGTGCTGCACGCCAGCGCACTGGTGGCGCGCCCCGGGCCGCGCTTCGCGCTGCACGGCACGAAGGGCAGCTACTGCGTGTTCGGGCTCGATCCGCAGGAGGACGCGCTGCGCGCCGGCCACCGCCCGGGCCGTGCCGGCTGGCAGCTCGCGGCGCAGCCCGGCTGGCTGACGCTGGAGACCGAGGAGCCACACGACGCGGCGCCCGGCGACTACACGCGCTACTACGCCGGCGTGCGCGACGCGATCCTGCACGGCGCGCCGAACCCGGTGCCGGCGGGCGACGCACTGCAGGTCATGCGGCTGATCGAGCTGGGGCTGCGGAGTGCCGAATCGGGCGCGGTGGTGGCGGTCGGGGACCTGGCAGCGAGCTGAGGTCGGCAGCGCCGCCCGGCCGCATCCGGTCCGGCACGGTCAACGCGTCGGGCCCGGACGGCCGCCCGGCCGCACGTCGGCCACGATGTCCAACTTCTTCCTCGCCGGGCCCGAAGCGATCCTGCAGCGTGCGCATGCCGGCGTGACAGTCGTCGCTGATGGGGCGCCTCCTTCGGTGTCGGGCTGCTGCGGCCGGTGGTCGGCCATCCGCGTGAAGTGGTCGGGGCCTGCACAGTGCTTCGCGACGCCGGGGCCGGGCCGCGCAGCGCGGATGGGCCCGAGATCGACCGCGTCCTCGCCGGGCAGCAGGCCGCGACCGTCGTGCAGCGGGCCGATGACGATGCGGCCCGAGTGCGAAGGTCCGTCGAGGTGCGCGGGGCGGGTGCGGGGGCGGTCGGGACCGGGGGAGCCCGGCGGCGTGCGTGGCCACTTGATTCGAGCCCGGCACGCGCGAACCGCGTGAAGGGTCCCTGGCCCTCGAGAGGCCCGACAGCATGCCGATCGTGGTCGGCTGCTCGCACGCGGGCATCGACAACATCGTCACGGCGGCAGCGGCGATCCAGCCGAATGGTCCACTTCGTCGCCGGTGGCTTCCATCTCGTGGCGGCCAGGGATGCGGACGTCGAGTCCACCGTCTCGCGCGTGACCAGCAACAAGCACATCGCCACGCCGTCCGGCGTGTTCGAGCTGAAGTACTTCTTCTCGCGCGCGATGACGGCGACCCACGGCGGGACGTTCTCGGGCACGGTGATCCGTGAGCTGGTCAACGAGATGATCGACGGCGAGACGCCCGACGCTCCGCTGTCGGACGCGCAAATCGCCCGGATGCTGGCCCGGCAGGGGCTGGTGGTGGCCCGCCGCACGTTGACCGCGTACCGGCAGGCGCTGCGCATCGAGTCGGTGGAACGGCGGCGCACACTGGTGGCGGTGAGGGCGGGCGGCGCCCTGCCGACCGTCCGGGACTCGCGCCGCGGCGCCGGTTGCGCGGGCAGGTGTGCAACCTATTCGGCACGCGCGCCCAGCCGCGCTTCGATGCTTCTCAGCACCGCCGGCACGTTCAGCGGCTTGCGCCACAACTCTTCGAATCCGCTTCCCTCGAGCGCCAGATCCTCGGCGGTCACCGCAATGGCCGGAATCTCGGCGTAGCCGGCAATCTGGCGCAGGCACAGCAGCAGATCGGTGCCCGAACAATCGGGCAGGCAGATGTCGAGCAGCAACAGCGACGGTGTGCTCGACGGCGCCATGGCTTCTGCCACCGCCATCGCCTCGCGGCCCGTGCCGGCGCACACGAGGCGGAGGCCGTCGATGCGTTCGAACAGGGTCTGCATCAACAGACGGTTGCCTTCGTTGTCCTCGACATAGAGCACGGTGGCCGTCACGGCATCTCCCGGTACGAACGGGCGGGCAAGATCGCATCGCTCGGTTCGGGGCCCTGGGCAATCGACGTGCCCTGCGGCGTGACGGAGCGGGTCGGCCGGGGGCGGCCGGCCGCCGGATCCGCGTCCACGACCGGTCGGCAGGCCGCTCGCGGCATGCCCCTTGCCCCCTTGCGGACGGGCCGTCCCGTCCGGAAGGCCGAAGGAGCGAACCATGGGACGCAGCAGCCTGCTCGGCGTCGAGCGCACCAGGACCGAAGCACCGGGACACGACACCGGCACGCTCGGGCCGAGCGACAGTTCCGACAGCGGTAGCGACATGGTCGGCGTCGCCGACGTGGACACCGCCGATCCGGCCTTGCCGGTCGACGTGGCCCTGCGCGACGATGTGCAGCGCCCGTCCGTCTCGCCAGACGGGCTGAGCGGCTCCTCCAGCGATGCAGCTGGCACCGGAGAGCGGCGCAGCGCCGGTGCCGATGCCGGTGTCCGCGAGGCCGCCGACATCTCGGTGGACTGCATCGTCGCGCCGATTGGCGGCTTCAGCGCGCCGGTCGAGCGTGAGGCCTCCGGCGAGCTCGTCGACGACGACGTCGATGACGACGCCGATCCCGATCTCGCCTTCCTGGACCGCGAGTTCCCGGACGAGCCCGAGGAAGACGAAGCGGCAGATCCTGTCGGGGACGGCCACAGCGACGCCGATCTGGCGGAACGCCTGCCGCCGCGCCCGCGCCGCCAGCGCTGACGACGGTGCCCCCGCCCGCCGGGAACGACGGCATGCCGGTTGCCGGTGGACGGGCGCCTCCCGGCCGCGGCGGCGGTCGCACGTCCGCGCACGGCATCGACCTCAGCCTGGTGACGCGGGCGCCGATCGCCAAGCCGTTCAACCTGTATGCGAAGCTCGGCACCACCTACGGTCGCACCGAGGCGACGAGCGACCTGCGGTCCGGACTCCCGGCGGGCAAGGCCTCGGGCTGGGGAGCGTCATACGGCGTCGGCGTGGGTTACGACCTGTCGCCGGGCTCGGCCATCGTGCTCGAGTGGCGGCGCCACGATTTCCACTTTACTGGCGGCCGCCGCGAGAGCGTCGACGCGACGAGCGTGGGCTACCTGTTGCGGTTCTGACCGGTGCACCGGGCCCTTCAGCCGTCCGGCGCCTGGAGCGCGGCCATCAGCCGATCCAGATCGACCGGCTTGACCAGGTGCAGGTCGAAGCCCGCGCTGCGCGAGCGCTGATGAGCCGATTCCTGGCCGTAGCCGGTGAGAGCGATCAGCCGCAGCGATGGGCCGCCGGGCGATGCGCGAAGCTGCCGCGCCAGTTCATAGCCATCCATCACCGGCAGCCCGATGTCGAGCACCGCCACGTCGAAGCGGGTGTCGGCCGCCGCCGCCAGCGCGGATGGTCCGTCGTGCGCGATCACGGTGCGGTAGTTCCACATCTCCAGCAACTGCGCCAGTGTCTGCGCGGCGTCGGCGTTGTCGTCGACCAGCAGCACGCGGCGTCCGCCGCCGTCGCCGGCCGGTTCGGCGGGCGGCCGTGCGGCTGCCGGTCTCCCCGCCTCCGCCAGCGCGGGAAGCTGCAGCACGAAGCGGCTGCCGCGGCCGAGGCCTTCGCTCGTCGCTGACAGCGAACCGCCATGCATCGTCGCCAGGCCGCGCGCGATCGTCAGCCCCAGTCCGAGGCCGCCGCGGGGCCGGTTCAGCCCCTGCGCGCCCTGCACGAAGATGTCGAACACGCTGCCCAGTTCGTCGGCGCTCATGCCGGCCCCCGAGTCGACGACTTCCAGCCGCACCGTGTCGCCGTCACGTTGCGCACGCAGGCCGATCGGCGCGCCGGGTTCGCTGAATTTCGCGGCATTCGTCAGCAGGTTCGCCACCACCTGCGACATGCGCATCGGGTCGACCTGGAGTTCCAGGCCCTGCTCCGGCACCTCCAGCCGCAACGGCTGGCGGCGCTGCTCCAGCAGCGGGCCGGCGGTCTCGATGGCGCGCGCGACCACCGCTGACAACTCCACGACGCTCTTCTTCAGCTCGACCGCGCCGCGGGCGATGCGCGCCACGTCCAGCAGGTCGTCGACGAGCCGAATCATGTGCTGCACCTGGCGCTCGATGATCCCGCGCTCGTACACCGCCGAGCCGGCCCACTGCATCTTCATGAGCTGCAGCGCCGTGACGATCGGTGCCAGCGGGTTGCGCAACTCATGCCCCAGCATCGCGATGAACTCGTCCTTGGCTCGGCTCGCCGCCTCTGCCTTGCGCCGGCCGCGGATCGACTCGGTGACGTCGATGCACACCATCGCGATGCTGGACAGCGGATCGCCGGGATCGCCCAGCGGCTGGAACACCAGGTCGAACAGGGGTTCCGGCGCGATGCCGCCCCCGGCTGCCCGCTCGGCCGCGCCTTCCGGTGGGCGCACCGGGGCGGAATGCCGCACCTCGACACGGCCCGAGCCTTTGGCGCGCTCCAGCGCGTCCAGCACGTCGGCACCGGCGAGCCCGGGCAATGCCTCGGCCAGCGGCCGGCCGACGACGAGCTCGGGTGCGGCCAATGCCGCGAAATCGGCGTTGGCGAACTCGATCACGTGCGAAGGTCCGCGCAGCACAGCCATGGCGAGCGGTGCGTGACGGAACACGTCGCCCAGCCGGCGGTCGAGCGCCTGCTGTACGTCGCGGAGTTCGACGCGCATCAACTGCACCTCGATGCGCGCAATCAACTCGCGCGACGAGAACGGCTTGACCAGGTAGTCGTCGGCGCCGCGCTGCAACCCGGCGACACGCGCCTCTTCGCCCGCCTGCGCCGACAGCACCAGCACCGGCACCGCGCGGGTCGCCGGGTCGGCGCGCAACCGGTCGACCAGGCCGAAGCCGTCGAGGCCGGGCATCATCACGTCGGTCACCACCAGGTCGGGCGGCGACTCGCGGATGCGCTGCAGCGCCTGCAGGCCGTCCTGGGCGGTCTCCACGCGCCAGCGCGGCGCCAGCAGCCGGCTCAGATAGTCCCGCATGTCCGCGTTGTCGTCCGCCACCAGCAGACGGGCCCGACGGTCCGCCGGGGTCGCCGCTTCCGCGGCCGATGACGCCGGATCGGCACTTCGGGCAGGTGGAGGGCCGACCGGTGCCTGGCCCGCGGCCGGCCCGGATGACCGCGGCTCCTCGTCGGCCTGGGCAGCGTCAGGCGCCGCGCGCGGGGGCGCGGGCCGGGTATCCACTCGCGCGGACG
>JBGAMJ010000212.1:0-7091 GCA_044223035.1 Piscinibacter sp. | reverse complement strand
AGGATTCTTCGTTGCGCGTCGCCGTCAGCCAGGTCAAGGCCGGCGCCGACGGCAGCGCGGCCGCCGCACACGCCTGCGTCTCGGCCGGCAACACCGGCGCGTTGATGGCGGTGTCGCGCTACGTGCTGAAGACGCTCGACGGCATCGACCGCCCGGCGATCGCCAGCGTGATGCCGAACGTGCGTGACGCCTACACCACGGTGCTCGACCTGGGCGCGAACGTCGACTGCAGCGCCGAACACCTGCTGCAGTTCGCGGTGATGGGCAGCGCGCTCGTCGCCGCCGTCGAGGGCAAGGAGTCGCCCACCGTCGGGCTGCTGAACATCGGCGAAGAGGCGATCAAGGGCAGCGAGACGATCAAGCGCGCCGGTGAACTGCTGCGCGCTGCGGCGGCCAGCGGCCACCTGAACTTCGTCGGCAACGTCGAAGGCAACGACATCTTCAAGGGCAAGGCGGACATCGTCGTCTGCGACGGTTTCGTCGGCAACGTCGCGCTGAAGACGTCGGAGGGGCTGGCGTCGATGTTGTCCAGCTTCATTCGCCAGGAGTTCACCCGCACGCTGTATTCGCGGTTTGCCGCGGTGGTGGCGCTGCCGGTGCTGAAGCACTTCAAGGCCCGTGTCGACCACCGCCGCTACAACGGCGCGGCACTGCTGGGCCTGCGTGGCCTGGTCTTCAAGAGCCATGGTTCGGCCGATGCCTTCGCGTTCGAGCAGGCTCTGAATCGGGCTTATGATGCCGCGCGCCACGGCCTGCTGGAGCGTGTCCACGACCGCATTCTCGAAACCCTCGCCGCGATGCCCGTGACCACCGAAGACGACGCGAAGGTCGCTGACTCGGCCCCCACCGCATGAACACGACGACCGCACGCCATTCGCGAATCACCGGCACCGGCAGCTTCCTGCCGCCGAACCGGATGAGCAACGAAGCGCTGGCGGCCCAGCTCGCCGCGCAGGGCGTCGAGACTTCCGACCAGTGGATCGTCGAGCGAACGGGCATCCGCGCGCGCCATTTCGCCGCCCCCGGCGTCAGCTCCAGCGATCTGGCGCTCGAAGCGGCGCGCAGCGCGCTCGCCGCCGCCGACTGCGACGCCGCGCAGCTCGACCTGATCATCGTCGCCACGTCGACGCCGGACATGGTGTTCCCGTCGACGGCGTGCCTGCTGCAGCGCAAGCTCGGCGTGCACGGCTGCGCCGCGTTCGACGTGCAGGCGGTCTGCTCCGGCTTCGTCTACGCGCTGACGGTTGCCGACTCGATGATCCGCAGCGGCGCTGCCAGCAAGGCGCTGGTGGTCGGCGCCGAGGTGTTCTCGCGCATCCTCGACTTCCGCGACCGCACGACCTGCGTGCTGTTCGGCGACGGCGCCGGCGCCGTGGTGCTGGAGGCGAGCGCGACGCCCGGCATCCTCGCCAGCGACCTGCACGCCGACGGGCGCTACGTCGAGATCCTGTGCACGCCGGGCCACGTGTCCGGCGGCCACGTGTTCGGCGATCCACTGCTGAAGATGGACGGCCAGGCGGTGTTCAAGCTGGCGGTCGGCGTGCTCGAGAGCGTCGCGCGATCGGTGCTGGCCAAGGCCGGCCGCACCGAGGCCGACATCGACTGGCTGATCCCGCACCAGGCGAACATCCGCATCATGCAGAGCACGGCGAAGAAGCTGAAGCTGTCGGCGGACAAGCTGATCGTCACGGTGGACGAGCACGGCAACACCTCGGCCGCATCGATTCCGCTGGCGCTCGACGTCGCGGTGCGCAGCGGCAAGGCGAAACCGGGCGACACCGTGATGCTGGAAGGTGTCGGCGGCGGTTTCACCTGGGGCGCGGTGCTGCTCGACCTTTGATTTACCGGCCCGCTGCCGGCGCCCGCCGCCGGGCCGGAGCCGCCCGCGCCGAAGTCGCGCGGCAGGCGTGACCCACGACAGAAGCGACCCACGACAGAAGAGAGGAGACCGGAGATGCCGTCTTTTGCATTCGTGTTCCCCGGACAGGGCTCCCAGTCCGTCGGCATGCTCGACGCCTGGGGCGACCATCCGGCCGTGCGCCAGACGCTCGACGAAGCCTCGGCCGCGCTCGACCAGGACCTGGCCCACCTGATCCACGGCGGGCCGAAGGATCAGCTCGACCTCACCACCAACACCCAGCCGGTGATGCTCACCGCCGGCATCGCCTGCTACCGCGCCTGGATCGCCGAGACCGGCCTCGAGCCGGCCCTGGTCGCCGGCCACTCGCTGGGCGAATACAGCGCGCTGGTCGCCGCCGGCGCGCTGACGCTGGCCGACGCGTTGCCGCTGGTGCGCTTCCGGGCGCAGGCGATGCAGGACGCGGTGCCGGTCGGCACCGGCGCAATGGCGGCGATCCTCGGGCTGGAGCCGCAGGCGGTGCGCGACGGCTGCGCCGAGGCGGCGCAACTCAGCGGCGAGGTCGTCGAGGCGGTGAACTTCAACGATCCGCGGCAGACCGTCATCGCCGGCACGCGCGCCGGCGTCGAGCGCGCGTGCGAGGTGCTGAAGGCGCGCGGCGCCAAGCGCGCGCTGCCGCTGCCGGTGTCCGCGCCGTTCCACAGCAGCCTGATGAAACCGGCGGCCGAACGCCTGCGCGCGCGGCTGGCCGAGGTGGCGCTGGCGGCGCCGCGCATCCCGGTCGTCAACAACGTCGACGTCGCGGTCGAGACCGACCCGGCGGCGATCCGAGAGGCGCTGTACCGGCAGGCCTTCGGGCCGGTCCGCTGGGTCGAATCGGTGCTGGCGATCCGCGCGCGGGTCGCCGGCCCGGTGATCGAATGCGGCCCCGGCAAGGTGCTGTCGGGCACGGTCAAGCGCATCGACGCCGACGCGCCGACGCTGACCATCCTCGATCCGGCCACGCTGGCCCAGGCGCGGGAGATGCTGGCATGACGGCCGGAGGCGCACCGGCCACGCTGGCCGGGCAGGTGGCGCTGGTGACCGGCGCGTCGCGCGGCATCGGCCGGGCGATCGCGCTCGAGCTGGCGTCGTTGGGCTGCCGCGTGATCGGCACCGCGACCAGCGACGCCGGCGCGCAAGGCATCACCGAGGCGCTGTCGCACGCGCCCGGCAGCCGTGGGCTGCGCCTGGACGTCAACGACGCTGCCGGCGTCGAGGCGGCGGTCGATGCCATCGTCAAGGAGCACGGTGCGCTGCACGTGCTGGTCAACAACGCCGGCATCACGCGCGACACCTTGTCGATGCGCATGAAGGACGACGACTGGGACGCCGTCGTCGACACCAACCTGAAGGCGGTGTTCCGCGTCAGCCGGGCGGTGATCCGTCCGATGATGAAGCAGCGCTACGGCCGGATCGTCAACATCACGTCGGTCGTCGGCGCCAGCGGCAACCCCGGGCAGGCCAACTACGCGGCCGCCAAGGCGGGCGTCGCCGGCATGGCGCGCTCGCTGGCACGCGAGCTGGGCAGCCGCGGCATCACTGTCAACTGCGTCGCGCCGGGCTTCATCGCTACCGACATGACGCGCGAACTGAGCGAGGCGCAGACGAGCGCGCTGCTGGCGCAGATCCCGGTCGGCCGGCTCGGCCAGGCGGCCGAGGTGGCGCATGCGGTGGCGTTTCTCGCGTCGCCGCAGGCGGGCTACGTCACCGGCACCGAGCTGCACGTCAACGGCGGCATGTTCATGTGCTGATCCGCGGCGCTCCGTTCGGAGCGCCGCCGCGTCCGGGGTCGGGAAACCGCCCGGGGCCGCCGTCGAAACCGCGGGCCCGCAACCTTTAGAATCGCGGGCTGTTTCTGTAAACACTCCTGGAGGAGTCAATGAGCGATATCGAATCCCGTGTCAAGAAAATCATCGCCGAGCAGTTGGGCGTGCCGGAGTCCGATGTGTCCAACGAGAAGGCCTTCGTCGCCGACCTCGGGGCGGACTCGCTCGACACCGTGGAATTGGTGATGGCGCTCGAAGACGAGTTCGGCATCGAGATTCCCGACGAAGAGGCGGAGAAGATCACCACCGTGCAGTTGGCGATCGACTACGCGCTGAAGCACCAGAAGGCTTGAGCGAAGGGGCGCGTTCCATGGCACGCCGCCGCGTCGTCGTCACCGGCCTCGGGCTGATCTGCCCGGTCGGCAATACCGTGACCGAGGGCTGGGCCAACATCCTGGCCGGGCAAACCGGGATCGCGAACATCACCAAGTTCGACGCATCGGCATTCGCCTGCCGGTTCGCCGGCGAGGTCAAGGGTTTCCGCATCGAGGATTACATCCCGGCGAAGGAAGCCCGCCACATGGACACCTTCATCCACTACGGGCTGGCCGCGTCGATCCAGGCCGTGCGCGATGCGGGCATCCCGACCAACCAGGCGCTGTCCGAGGAAGAGGCCGAACGCATCGGCTGCCTCGTCGGCTCCGGCATCGGTGGCCTGCCGATGATCGAGGAGACCCACGCCGAACTGACCGCGCGGGGCCCGCGCCGGGTGTCGCCGTTCTTCGTGCCGGCGTCGATCATCAACATGATCTCCGGCCACGTGTCGATCCACTTCGGGTTCCAGGGCCCGAACCTGTCGATCGTCACCGCCTGCACGACCGGCCTGCACTGCATCGGCGAAGCCGGCCGCCTGATCGAATACGGCGATGCCGACGTGATGGTCGCCGGCGGCTCCGAAGCCACGGTGTCGCCGCTCGGGATCGGCGGCTTCGCGGCCGCACGCGCCCTCTCGACGCGCAACGACGACCCCGCCACCGCGTCCCGCCCGTGGGACAAGGACCGGGACGGCTTCGTGCTGGGCGAGGGCGCCGGCGCGATGGTGCTCGAGGAATACGAGCACGCGAAGCGCCGCGGCGCGCGCATCTACGCCGAACTGGTCGGATTCGGGATGGGCGCCGACGCTTATCACATGACCGCGCCGAACGTCGACGGCCCGAAGCGCGCGATGAAGGCCGCCCTGCGCAACGCCGGGCTCAACACCGACCAGGTGCAGTACCTGAACGCGCACGGCACCTCCACGCCGCTCGGCGACGTGAACGAGACGAACGCGATCAAGCTCGCCTTCGGTATCGACAACGCGAAGCGCCTGACCGTCAACTCGACCAAGTCGATGACCGGCCACCTGCTCGGCGGCGCCGGCGGCATCGAATCGGTGTTCACCGTGCTGGCGCTGCACCACCAGGTGTCGCCGCCGACGATCAACATCCTTGACCAGGATCCCGAATGTGACCTGGACTACTGCGCCAACGCGGCGCGGGAGATGCGGATCGAGCATGCGCTGAAGAACAACTTCGGCTTCGGCGGCACCAACGGCTCGCTGGTATTCAAGCGCTTCTGACGCAGCCGCGGGCACATCGGCCGATGGGGGCGCCTGCGGACGCATCCGCGCTCCCGCGCCCGCCTGCGTCACTGGCGGTTCGCGTGATCGTCCGGAGGTACGGTGTCTGGAACGGCGCCGTACTGGCGGTCGCGGCGGCAGCGGTTGCGTCGGCCATGGCCTGGATGGCAGGGTTCGACCCGGCGCCCGGAGTCGGGTCGTGGGCCGCGGCCGTCCTCCTGGCAGTGGTGGGTGCGGCCGGCGCTTTCGCGGCCTGGCGGCGCGAACCGCTCAGCCTGCGATGGGACGGCATGCAGTGGCATCTCGGCCCGCCGGACTCCGCCGGCAACGAACCGCTCGTCGGCCGGCTCACGGTGGCCATCGATCTGGGAGCCTGGCTGATGCTCGAATTCACGCCTGAATCCGGCGGCGGCGCGGCGTCTCGCCTGCGCTTGCCGGTGCAGCGGCGCGGCCTGGAGCCGGTCTGGCACGCCCTGCGCTGTGCGGTATATTCGCCCGCCCCGAATCTGGCCACCGACGCCTTCTCCGGCGAGCGCCCCCCGCCCCACGAATGAACGCCCCGGACGCCGATGCCCCGTTGATCGAACGCGTCAAGCGCGGGGACGTCAAGGCTTTCGAGATGCTGGTCGTCAAGTACCAGCGACGCATCGAGCGGCTGATCGGCCGCATGGTCCGGGATGTCGACCTCGTGCAGGACATCGCGCAGGAGACCTTCATCCGGGCGTACCGGGCGATTCCGCAGTTCCGCGGCGACAGCGCCTTCTACACCTGGCTGTACCGGATCGCGGTGAACACGGCGAAGAAGTTCCTGGTCGAACTCAAACGCGATCCGCTGGTCACCGAATCCGCGCGCGCGTCGCGCGACGACGACGACGAAACTTCGCGTACGGAAAACGAACTAAGCGACGGCGAAACGCCCGAAGCACTGCTTGCCAGCAAGGAAATCGCGGCTGCCGTCAACTCGGCGATCGAAGCGCTCTCCGAAGACCTCCGCCAGGCGATCACGCTCCGCGAGATCGAGGGCTTGAGCTACGAGGAGATCGCGGAAACGATGAATTGCCCGATCGGCACGGTGCGTTCGCGGATCTTCCGGGCGCGCGAGGCGATCGCGCAGCGTCTGCGGCCGCTGCTCGACACCCGCGAGGGCGAGCGGTGGTAGCGGTGATGGTGGCTGGCGGGTGCGGTGCCCGCGGCCGGGATTGCAGTGGAGAGTGACATGTCTATCGGTTCCTTTGGTTCCCAGTCGGACAAGGAAAGCCTGTCGGCGCTCGTCGACGGCGAAGAGGCGCCCACGGGGGTGTCGCGGGCCTGTGCCGATTGGGCCGCGGATGCCGATGCCCGCAAGACGTGGCACGCCTACCACCTGATCGGCGACGTGCTGCGCTCGGAAGACCTCGCCTCAGGCGCCGCGCGCGATGCGCGATTCATGGCGTCGCTGCAGGCACGGCTGGCGGCGGAACCGATCGTGCTGGCGCCGGAGCCGGCGGCGATGCCCGCCGTCGCACCGCCGGTGGCCGCAGCGCCGCGGCGCTTCGCCAACGGCGCGCGCAGCCGGCGCTGGTCGTGGGTGGCGCCGTCGGCGGTGGCCGCCGGCTTCGTCGCCGTGGCCGGCGCCCTGATGGTGACGCGCCCGTCGGGCGAGGGCTCGCAGCCGGTCGCCACGGTTGCCGAGCGCTCGCGCGAGGCCACGGCGGTGATGCCGGTCACGAGCCGCGCGCTCGCGCCGGCCACGGCCACGGTTCCCGCCTCGGTCGCGCCCAGCATCGAGGTGTTGCGCGATCCGATGCTCGACCGCTACCTGGCGGCG
>JBGAMJ010000211.1:0-7108 GCA_044223035.1 Piscinibacter sp. | reverse complement strand
CCGTCGAGCGCGCCGCCGCCGGCGAGGATCAGCGGCCGGCGCGCCGCGGCCAGCCGCTGCGCCGCCTGCGCCACCGCCGCCGCGGACGGCGCCGGGCGGCCGGCGGCCGGCAGCGGGGCGGTCGGCAGGTGGTCGGCGGGGGCGACGATCACGTCCAGCGGGATCTCGATGTGCACCGGCCGCGGGCGGCTGCTCGCGAACACCGCGAACGCACGCGCCAGCACCTCGGGCAGCGCGTCGGGCGACATCAGCGTGTGCGAGAACGCGCTGACGCCGGCGAACAGCGCCTGCTGCGACGGCAGCTCGTGCAGGTGGCCGTTGCCGCGGCCGAGCTGGTGGCGCGCGTTGACGCTGGAGATCACCAGCATCGGCACCGAATCGGCATAGGCCTGGGCCATCGCGGTGGCGATGTTCGTCATGCCCGGGCCGGTGATGATGAAGCACACGCCCGGCTTGCCGGAGACGCGGGCATAGCCGTCGGCCGCGAAGCCGGCGCCCTGCTCGTGGCGCGGCGTGACGTGCCGGATGCCCGACGCGGCGACGCCGCGATACAGCTCCACGGTGTGCACGCCGGGTATGCCGAAAATGCATTCCACACCGTAGCCGGCCAGCAGCCGGACCAGAACTTCGCCGCACGTCGCCATCGCACCCTCCATGCCCACGTCCACCGTGTCGCCTTGCCTCGGCAGGTGGCCGAAGCGGAAGGCGGCGGATTATGTTCACGCCCCTCCCGCCGCCACAACGGATTCGTTTGCATGTCAGCCATGTGGTTTGGTATTGGCTGGGCGCAGCGCGGCAGGCGGCATCCGCCGGGGGCTCATGCTGGGGCGGTCTCCGCTTCGCTCCGACTGCACTGTGGTGCTCGACCTGGGGTCGCGTCGCAGAACTCGCTGCGTTCGCTGCGCTCACTCCGCTCAGACAGCTGCGCCGAGTCAGTCAACGAAGCGCGCTGCGCGCGCCGACCCCAGATCTCCGCTCCTCGTCGCCCCAAAAATCGCCCCCAGCGAATGCCGCCTGCCGCGCTGTGGAGGTTCGTTCATTTCGATCGCGAAGAACCGACGTTTCCGCGAAGGCACGGGCGGTCCGGCCGCCCGTGCCTTCGCCGCGCCAGCCGATGCGAAGATTGCCTCGCAGCCTCAGTCGTCCAACGCCGGCAGATAGCGCACCGACAGCACGCCCTCGATCGCGCGGATGTCGTCCAGCACCGATGCATTCACCGGGCTGTCCACGTCGACCAGCGTGTAGGCCATGTCGCCGCGCGACTTGTTGACCATGTTGTGGATGTTCAGCCCGGCGCGTGCCATCGCGGTGGAGATCTGGCCGACCATGTTGGGCACGTTCGCATTCGCGATCGCGATCCGGTAGGCCGATTCGCGCGGCATCGACACCGCCGGGAAGTTGACTGCGTTGACCACGTTGCCGTGCTCGAGGTAGTCGCGCAATTGGTCGGCCACCATCACCGCGCAGTTGTCCTCGGCCTCGCGGGTGGATGCGCCCAGGTGCGGCAGTGCCACCACGCGCGGGTTGGCGTTGATCGCCGCGCCGGGGAAGTCGCACACGTAGGTCGCCAGCGTGCCGGCTTCGAGCGCGGCCAGCGCCGCCACCTCGTTCACCACGCCCTCGCGCGAGAAGTTCAGCAGCACCGAGCCCGGCTTCATCAGGCCGATGTTGTCGGGGCCGACCATGTCGCGCGTGGCGTCGATCAGCGGCACGTGCAGCGTCACGAAGCGCGAGTTCTTCAACACCTCGGCCACGCTGCCCGCCTTGCGCACCTGCGCCGGCAGGCTCCACGCGGCGTCGACGGTGATGTGTGGGTCGAAGCCCATCACGTCCATGCCGAGCTTGATCGCCGCATCGGCCACCAGGCAGCCGACCTTGCCGAGGCCGATCACGCCCAGCGTCTGGCCCGCCAGCTCGAAGCCGGCGAAGGCCTTCTTGCCGTCTTCGACGCGCTTGTCCATGTCGGCAGCCTGCGGGTCGAGCGTGCCGACGAAGCGCAGCGCCGGCGCCAGGTGGCGCGCCGCCATCAGCATGCCGGCGAGCACCAGTTCCTTCACCGCGTTGGCGTTGGCGCCCGGGGCGTTGAACACCGGCACGCCGCGCTGGCTGAGCGCCGCCACCGGGATGTTGTTGGTGCCCGCGCCGGCGCGGCCGATCGCCTGCACGCTGGCCGGGATGTCGAGCTTGTGCATGTCGGCCGAGCGCACCAGCACCGCGTCCGGGTGCGCGATGTCCTTGCCGACCGTGTAGCGGCCGGCCGGCAGGCGCTCGAGGCCGCGCGCCGAGATCTGGTTCAGCACCAGCACCTGGAAGGCATCAGCCATGGCTCGCCTCGAATTCCTTCATGTACGCGACCAGCGCCTTCACGCCCTCGACCGGCATCGCGTTGTAGATCGACGCGCGCATGCCGCCCACCGAGCGATGGCCCTTGAGCTGCAGCATCCGGCGCTCCTTCGCGCCCTTCAGGAAGGCTTCGTCGAGCGACTCGTCGGCCAGCTTGAACGGCACGTTCATCAGCGAGCGGTCGTCCTTCGCGATCGGGCTGCGGTAGAAGGCGGTGCTGTCCAGGTAGTCGTACAGCAGCGCCGCCTTGGCGCGGTTGTGCGCCTCCATCGCGGCCAGCCCGCCCTGCTGCTTGAGCCACTGGAACACCAGCCCGGCGATGTAGATCGCGTAGGTGGGTGGGGTGTTCAGCATCGAGTCGTTGTCGGCCTGCTGCTTGTAGTCGAAGGCCGAGGGCGTGATCGGCAGTGCCTGGCCGATCAGGTCGTCGCGCACGATCACGATCGTCAGGCCCGCCGGGCCGATGTTCTTCTGCGCGCCGGCGTAGATCAGCCCGTAGCGCGCCACGTCCACCGGGCGCGACATGATGTTGGACGACATGTCGGCCACCAGCGGCACCTCGCCGGTGTCGGGCGTCCAGTGGTATTCGATGCCGCCGATCGTCTCGTTGGCGCAGATGTGCACGTAGGCGGCGTTCGGGTCGAGTGTCCACTCGGCCTGCTTCGGCACGTGCGTGAAGCGGCTCGACTCGCTGGTCGCCGCCACGCGCACCTGGCAGTAGCGCTGCGCTTCCTTGATCGACTTCTTCGACCATTCGCCGGTGTTCACGTAGTCGGCGCTGGTGCGGCCGCGCAGCAGGTTCATCGGCACGATCGCGTTCTGGCCGATCGCGCCGCCCTGCAGGAAGACCACCTTGTAGTTCGACGGCACCGCCAGCAGCTCGCGCAGCAGGCTTTCGGCCTCGGCGGCGATGCCGATGAATTCCTTGCCGCGGTGGCTCATCTCCATCACCGACATGCCCGAGCCGTGCCAGTCGAGCATTTCCTCGGCGGCCTGGCGCAGCACGGGCTCGGGAAGCGCGGCCGGGCCGGCGCTGAAGTTGAAGACGCGTGTCATGGGAATGGAACTCCGAAAGGCCAAACGGGGTCGTCGACGGGGACGTTGTTCGCGGGCGGTGGCCGACCGGCGGCGAACCCGCGAGCTTAGCGGATCGCGCCCGGCCGGCCGGCGGTGCGGCATGCTCCCGCGGCAGGCGCCGCGCGCGGCCTGCTAGATTGCCCGGATGACCGACACCAGCTTCTTCTGGCACGACTACGAAACCTTCGGCCGCGTGCCGCGCCGCGACCGGCCGTCGCAGTTCGCCGGCGTGCGCACCGATGCGGACCTGGTCGAGATCGACGCGCCGGCGATGCTCTACTGCCAGCCCGCGCCCGACTACCTGCCCGACCCCGAGGCCTGCCTGCTCACCGGCATCCTGCCGCAGACCTGCCTGGAGCGCGGCGTTCCCGAGCATGCATTCGCCGCCGCAGTGCTGGCGCAGCTCGGCCGGCCGGGCACGATCGGCGTCGGCTACAACTCGATCCGCTTCGACGACGAGGTCACCCGCTTCCTGTTCTGGCGCAACCTGATCGACCCCTACGCCCGCGAGTGGCAGGACGGCTGCAGCCGCTGGGACCTGCTCGACGTCGTGCGCTGCTGCTGGGCGCTGCGGCCCGACGGCATCGCCTGGCCGCTCAACGACGAGGGCCGGCCGTCGTTCCGGCTGGAGCACCTGTCGGCCGCCAACGGCCTGGCGCACGAGGCGGCGCACGACGCGCTGTCCGACGTGCGGGCGACGGTGGCGCTCGCCCGCCTGATCAAGACGCGCCAGCCGCGGATGTGGGATTTCTGCCTGCGCCTGCGCCAGAAGGCCGAGGTGGTCAAGGAAATGGACGCCGCGCAGAAGCAGGGCCGGCCGTTCGTGCACCTGTCGGGCATGTACGGCGTGGAGCGCGGCTTCATGGCGCTGGTGTGGCCGCTCGCGCCGCACCCGACCAACCGCAACGAGGTGATCGTCTGGGATCTCGCCGCCGACCCGGCCGAGCTGACCACGCTCGACGTCGCCCAGATCCGCCTGCGCATGTTCAGCCGCACCGAGGATCTGCCGCCCGGCGTCGCGCGGCTGCCGATCAAGACCGTCCACATCAACAAGTCGCCGATCGTGATCGCCAACCTGAAGACCGTGGGCGATGCGGCGGCGCAGCGCCACGGGCTCGACATCGACTTGGCCCTGCGCCATGCCGACATCGCCGCGCGCCACGCGCCGGCGCTCGCCGGGCTGTGGCCGGCGGTCTTCGAGCGTCCGCCCGCGGCCGGCCCGGTCGACGTCGACGAGGACCTGTACGGTGGCTTCGTCGGCAACGACGATCGCCGCGCGCTGCAACGCCTGCGCGGGCTGACCCCGGCCGAACTCGCCACCCGCCGCACCGGCTTCGCCGACCCGCGGCTGGCCGAACTGCTGCTGCGCTACCGCGCGCGCAACTTCCCGGCCACGCTGAGCGAGGCCGAGCGCGCCACCTGGGAGGAGCACCGCGCACACCGCCTGCTCGACGGCGCCGGCGGTGCGCTGACGCTGGACGACTTCATGGCCCGCGTCGACGCGCTCGGCGAGGATGCCGAGGAGCGCGGCGACGAGCGCGCACAGGACCTGCTCGGCGCGCTGGTCGACTACGCGACGGCGATCGCGCCGGAACGCGACTGATGACGACGCTGCACCTCGTCCAGCCGACGGGCGGCGCTGCCGGCGCGCCGATCGGCGTGTTCGATTCCGGCGTCGGCGGCCTGTCGGTGCTGCGCGCGATCCGCGACGAGCTGCCCGCCGAGCACCTGGTCTACGTCGCCGATTCCGGCTACGCGCCCTACGGCGACCGCCCGGCTGGCTACATCGAGGGGCGCACGCGGCGCATCGCGGCCTTCCTCGTCGGCAGCGGGGCGCAGGCGCTGGCACTGGCCTGCAACACCGCCACCGTGGTCGCGGTGGCGTCGCTGCGCGGCTGGTGCCCGGTGCCGGTGGTCGCGATCGAGCCGGCGATCAAGCCGGCGGCGCTGGCCACGCGCTCGGGCGTGGTCGGCGTGCTGGCGACGAGCCAGACGCTGGCCAGCGACAGCGTCGCCCGCCTGCGCGAACGCTACGGCGCCGAGGCGCGCATCCTGCTGCAGGCCTGCCCCGGGCTGGTCGAGCAGGTCGAGCTCGGCGACCTTGCCGGGCCCGAGACCGCCGCGCTGGTCGCGCACTACGTCGAACCGCTGGTCGCGCAGGGGGCGGACACGCTGGTGCTCGGCTGCACCCACTACCCCTTCCTCGCGCCGCTGATCCGTGCCGTCGCCGGCCCCGGCGTCACGCTGATCGACCCGGCCGCCGCGGTCGCGCGGCAGCTCGCGCGCCGGTTGCACGCGCACCGGCTGGAGGCGCATCCCCACCTGCCGGCGCAGCCGCCGTCGGCGGAGCACGCGCCCGCCACGCCGGGCAGCGAACGCTTCTACACCACCGGCGACGTGGCCCAGGCGCGCCGCGTGATGTCGACGCTGTGGGGCCGTCCGGTCGACGTGCAGGCGCTTCCCGACGCGCTGCCGAACACGCTGCCCTCGATGTAGTCAAACGGCGCGAACGGCGCGCGGCCACGCCGGATGGCCTGTCGAGTGTCTCAGTCCGTCTCGGGCGGCGGCTCGCCGAAGTGCCGCACGATGCGCTGGCAGTTGCCGCGCGGCGTGTGCTCGTAGTGCCACTCGGCGGCGAGCCGGCGCACCAGCTGCATGCCGAGGCCGCCGATCGGGCGCTGGCCGATGTCCGGATCGTCGAGGTGGTCGGCCGGGGCGGCGGTGGTCGGGTCGAAGGGCGGGGCGCCGTCCTCCAGCGTCAGGCGCAGCGTGTCGGCGCCGCCGTCGCGCGAGAGATGCAGTTCGATCCAGCCGTCGTCGCGGCCGGCGTAGCCGTGCTCGACTGCGTTCGTGACCAGCTCGTCGAGCATCAGGTTCAGCCGCTGCGCCTCGCGCGCAGGCACGCCGGCCGCGGCGCACCACTGCGCGACCTGCTCGGCCAACGGTTCGATGGCGTCGAGCCGGCTCGCCAGCGTGCAGGTCAGCGGCGGCACCGGCGCGGCCGCACCGGGAGGGGCCGCATCAGGCGCGGGGGCGCGCGCTGGGGGGCGCTCTGGAGTGGGCTCTGGGGCGGTCATCGCGCGCGGGAGGTGGCCTCCTAGAATACCTTCGAGGCCCCCCCACCGCATGGCTCCCCCCGCTGCCGCATCCGAAACACCGGTCCACACCGGTTGGATCGAGCATGTGGCGGCGCTGCTGGAAGGCACCTTCGGCTGGCTCGTCTGCATCACGCTGGGGGTCGTGCTGATCGGCGCGGTGCTGCACGTCGGCCAGGTGCGCGAGCTGCGGGCGCTGCGGCACGACCGCGTGGCCCAGTTGTTGGTCGAGCTGCGTGAACAGATCGAGGGCGACATGAGCGCGGGCGCCGACCTGACGCCAGACGCCCGCGCGCAATCGCGCCTGGAAGAGGCTCTGGCCGACGACCCGGGCCTGCGCGGCATCGACGTCGTCGGTGCGG
Organism: Piscinibacter sp.; assembly: GCA_044223035.1. Taxonomy (GTDB): domain Bacteria; phylum Pseudomonadota; class Gammaproteobacteria; order Burkholderiales; family Burkholderiaceae_C; genus JBGAMJ01. The sequence goes on along the minus strand of JBGAMJ010000211.1, from coordinate 231 downwards.
ACGGCCGGGTGCTGCTGAGCACCGACCGCAGTGCGATCGGAGACCCGCTGCCGGCCGGCTGGGCCGACCTGGAGACCCTCACGCCCGAGCGGCTGAAGCGCCCAGGCGGATCGGCCAGCCGTGACACGGCCCGCGGCGACGATGCCGCCGATCGCACCGCGTCGGGCGGTGGTGGCGGTACCAGCGGCGGCAACGTTGCCGGCACGGCCGGCGGCACCGGCACCGGCGCGG
>JBGAMJ010000210.1:0-7532 GCA_044223035.1 Piscinibacter sp. | reverse complement strand
GATCCGGCGGCGCGCCGCGTCACGCGCGACGGCGCCGAGGTGTCGCTCGCCGGTCGCGAATTCGACCTGTTGCAGGTGCTGATGCTCAATGCCGAGCGGGTGATGAGCCGCGAGCAGCTCGAACGGCAGCTGTACAGCTGGGGGCAGGAGGTCGAAAGCAACGCGATCGAGTTCCACGTGCACCACCTGCGGCGCAAGCTCGGGCCGGGCCTGATCGAGACGGTGCGCGGCGTGGGCTACATGCTGCGCCGCCGGGCCGGCTGATGGGCGGCCCGCGCTCGATCCAGGGCCGGCTGCTCGCGCTCGTGGTGGGCGGCGTGGCCGCGGTGTGGCTGGCCGCCGCGGCGTGGACCTGGTCGGACGTGCGGCGCGAGGTCGACGAACTGCTCGATGCCCACCTGGCACAGGCCGCGGCGCTGCTGGTGGTGCAGCAGGCCGGCGAGATCGACGACGGCGACGGCCCGGGTGTCGATGCGCCGGTGCTGCACCGCTACGCGCCGCGCGTCGCCTTCCAGGTGTTCCACGAGGGGCGGCTGGCGCGGCGCTCGGCCAACATCGGCACCGAGCCGATGGTCGCCGGGCCGGTGCCGGCAGCGGACGGCCTGCACACCGTGCGTCTCGACGGCGTCGACTGGCGCGTCTTCGCGGCGCACGGCGCCGAGCGCGACGTGCGCGTCTACGTGGGCGAACAGGTCGCGTCGCGCAACGCGATCCTGCGGGCGGTACTGCGCGGCACGCTGGCGCCGCTGGCGCTGGCGCTCCCGCTGCTGGCGCTCGCCACCTGGTGGGCGGTGCGTTTCGGCGTGGCGCCGTTGCGCCGGCTGGGCCGCCTGCTCGCCGAGCGTCGGCCGCAGGCGCTGGAGCCGGTCGTGCTGCGCTCGGCGCCGACGGAAATGACGCCGATGCTCGACGCACTGAACGGCCTGTTCCAGCGCATCGGCGAGCTGCTCGCGGCGGAGCGCCGCTTCACCGCCGACGCGGCGCACGAACTGCGCACGCCGATCGCGGCGATCCGCGCGCAGGCGCAGGTCGCGCTGGGCGAAGCCGACGACGCCCGCCGCCGGCACGCGCTTCAGGCCACCCTCGCCGGGTGCGACCGGGCGGCGCGGCTGGTCGAACAGTTGCTGACGCTCGCCCGTGCCGAAGCCGGCGCGACCCCGGACTTCGTCGTGCTGGACCTCGGCGCGATCGCGCAGCGCGTGCTGGCGAATGCCGCGCCGGCGGCGATCGCTCGCGACCAGTCGCTGGAGCTGCTGCTGGACCCGGAACCGGACACCCGGCCGACACCGGGCCCGCCGCCGATCGTCCCGATCGAGGGCGACCCGACGCTGCTGGCCGTGCTGCTGCGCAACCTGGTCGACAACGCCATCCGCTACAGCCCGCGGGGCGCGACGCTGCGCGTGCGCCTGACGCAGGACGCGGCCGGCACGCGGCTCGTCGTCGAAGACAGCGGGCCGGGCCTGTCCGACGCCGATCGCGCGCGCTGGGGCGAACGCTTCTTCCGCGTGCTGGGCAGCGAACAGGACGGCAGCGGCCTCGGCGGCTCGATCGTGCGCCGCATCGCGGCCGCGCACGGCGCAACCGTGGCGATCACCCGCTCGCCCACACTCGGCGGCCTCTCGGTCGAAATCACCTGGAGCACCAAGCCGGCGGCAGGATGATCGACGGAGCCGCCGAGCGCCTGAGCCAGGGAGCCGTTGAGCCCCTGAGCCCGGAAGGTCCAAGCGATCGAGCGGTCGCGCGATCGAGCGGTCGCCCGATCGAGCGGTCGCGCGGTCAGCGGTCCAGCGGCCTAGCGATCGAACGGCCGAGCCGCTTCGCCAACCATCGCGCCGAACGAACCTCGCCGCGAAGGCGCGGGCGGGCAGGCCGTCGCGGCGCGCCTTGCGAGGCGCCGAGAAGCGCAGGGCTCGTGGCCGCGCGCGCAGCGCGCTTCGTAGTCAAACTCGTCGCAACTGTCCGAACGCAGCGAACGAAGTGAGCGTAGTGAGTTCTGCGACGGGCCACGAGACCGAGCATCGCAGGGCAGTCGGAGCGCAGCGGAGACCGCCTCGCCGAAGCGCCGCGGCAAAACCCGCCCGCCCGCGCCTTCGCCGCTCCGACCGTGCCCACGCGCACCTACGCCACGCCCGCCATGCCCACCCGCGACTTCGCCGCCGCGGCCATGCCTACCCGCGCCTATACCCCGCCCGCCGCACCCACCCGCCCCTTCGCGGCAAGGCCGGTTCGGAAACCCGACCGCTCGCCGCACGCCACGTTCGACCGCTCGTCCGCGCGTCCAGCGCCTGAGCCACCAACGAGGACAAAAAAGCCTCGTCGAATCAATCACTTGCGAGCGTCGCCGTGAAAAGCCGACAGCATGCGGGATGCAATGAAGTGGGGCCGCACGCGCCGCAGCCCAGCCGGGTTTTCCCGGATCGGTCGCTGCGCCACGGCACCCGTGTCCACCGCCGCGTGCGGCCCCGTCGAGGGGTCGCCGCCCGCATCGCCATCCGCAACGAAGGGCATGAATGAAGGGGGTCGGGTTCCTGCACGCTGCTGCCGCACTGGCCGTCGCCGTCCTGGCGTGGGCCGGCGCGTGGCCCTGTGTCGCCGCCGCGAAGGACGCGAGCCAGGGAACGAGTGCGGAAACGAGCACGGTCACCGTCGCCGCCAAAGACCCGACAAGGGACAGCGCAAAAGGCGCGGCCCGGGGCGCCGCGCCCGCCCCCGCCGGCGCCACCCTCGCCAAGATCGCCGCCACCGCGACGATCAGCCTCGGCCACCGTGAATCGTCGGTGCCGTTCTCGTACGACGACGGCCGGCACCACGTCGTCGGCTACTCGCACGAACTGATGCTGCGCGTGGCCGAAGACGTGCGCGCGGCGCTGAAGCTCGACGCGCTGACGATCCGGCTGGTGCCGCTGACCTCGCAGAACCGCCTGCCGCTGGTGGTCAACGGCACCGTCGACCTCGAATGCGGGTCGACCACGCACAGCACCGAGCGCGAGGCGCGCGTCGCGTTCTCGACCTCGATTTTCGTCGTCGGTACCCGGCTGCTGACCGCCACCGGTTCCGGCATCCGCGATTTCGACGACCTGGCCGGCCGCCGCGTCGTCGTCACCGAGGGCACCACCTCCGAACGCCTGCTGCGCCAGTACGACCAGGCCCACGGCGGGCGGCTGCGCATCGTCGCCACCCGCGACCATGCCGAATCGCTGCGCGAGCTCGAATCCGGCCGCGCCGCCGCCTTCATGCTCGACGACGCGCTGCTGCAGGGCCTGCGCACCAAGGCGGCCGATCCGCAGCGCTGGGTCGTCGTCGGCACGCCGATGTCGCACGAGGCCTACGCCTGCGTGATGCGCCGCGACGACCCGGCGTTCAAGCGCGTCGTCGATGCCTCGCTGACCCGCCAGCTGCGCTCCGGCGACGCGCTGGCGCTGTACGCCCGCTGGTTCGAGCAGCCGATCCCGCCCAGGGGCATCAACCTGCGCTGGCCGGCGTCCGAGGCACTGCGCGCGCTGTACCGCGCGCCCGACGACCGCGCGCTGGACGGCCCGGCGGAAGCCATCCCCTCATCCCGCTGAACCACCCCAAGCATCCACCATGAAGTCGTTCGCCGTCGCCGGCATCCAGATGCCGGTCTCCGCCCAGGAGGACAACATCCCGCTGATGGAGCGCTATGCCGCGCACATCCGCCAGCGCTTCCCCTGGGTCGACATGCTGCTGTTCTCCGAGCTGGCGGCCTTCGGCCCCGACCCGCACAAGGCGGTTCCGATGCCCGGCGACGTCGAGGAGCGCCTGTGCGCCATCGCCCGCCGCCAAGGCCTCTGGCTGGTGCCGGGCTCGCTGTTCGAGCGCCGCGGCGGCGCGATCTTCAACACCGCGCCGGTGATCGCGCCGGACGGCAGCGTGGTCGCGCGCTTCTCCAAGCTGTTCCCTTTCCGCCCCTACGAGCAGGGCATCAGCGCCGGCAGCGAGTTCGTCGTGTTCGACGTGCCCGAGGCCGGCCGCTTCGGCGTGTCGATCTGCTACGACATGTGGTTCCCGGAGTCGACGCGGCAGATGGTCGCGATGGGCGCCGAGGTCATCCTGCACCCGACGATGACCGACACCATCGACCGCGAGGTCGAGCTGTCGATCGCGCGCGCCTCGGCGGCGATGAACCAGTGCTACTTCTTCGACATCAACGGCGTCGGCGCCGGCGGCTGCGGCCGCTCGATCGTCGTCGATCCGTCGGGCTACGTGCTGCACGAGGCCGACGGCACGCCGCAGATCATCCCGATCGAGGTCGACTTCGCGAAGGTGCGGCGCGAGCGCGAGCGCGGCATGCGCGGCCTGGGCCAGGTGCTCAAGAGCTTCCGCGACCGCGAGGTCGAGTTCCCGGTCTACCGCGGCGAGCCGGGCGCCGATGCCTACCTGAATTCGCTCGGCCCGCTGGTCAAGCCGGGCGCCGCCGCCGGGCCGCAGGCCGTGCCATCCGGACCGTCGGGGCCGGCGGGGCCGTCCGGGCCGTCCGGCCCCGCCGGGCCGGGCGACGCGCCGTGAGCCGCCCGACGCGCCTCGCCTGCCCCCCTTCCCCGTCCACCGCGACACCGTTCCTGCCGGAGAGCCGATGACCGATACCAAGATTTCGACAAACCGGGCCGATTCGCTGAGTCGGCTCCGCAGCGTGTGGGAACTGCGCGCCGACGGCTGGATCGGCCTGGTCGACGACCTCGGCCGGCTGGCCACGCTGCCGCGCGACCATGCCGACTGGGAGAACATCATGGCGCGGGTGCGCGCCACGGTGACGTCGCTGGCGCCGATCGAGAGCTACTGGGCCTTCCCCGGCGGCCGGGTGTTCGCCGACCTGACGACCTGGATCGAGCGCGGCGAACTTGCCCGCGCGCACCAGGCGGCGCGCCGCATCCACCGCATGCTGGCGGCGCAGACCTACCGCCACGAGACGCCGAGCATCGACGGCGACAGCGAACTGCCCTCGCAGATCGAGACCGAGGGCGAGCGCCAAGCGCAGCTCTCGCGGCCGTACTTCGAGGTGCTGATCGTCGACGAGATGTCCGCCAGCGAGGAAGACGCGATGCGCCGCCGCGTGCAGCGCAAGCGCAGCCCGGACGACGACTTCGTGTTCGACATCGTCTTCGTGCCCAGCTTCGAGGATGCGCTGATCGCCACGCTGGTCAACTTCAACCTGCAGGCGGTGGTGATCCGCCACGGCTTCCCGTTCCGCTCGGTCTACCACAACGACCTGCTGCGCCGCTTCGTCGAGAGCGTGGACAACCGGATCGAGAACCTGCCCGAATCCGAGCGCGGCCCGCTGCTCGGCCGCCACATCGCCGAACTGCGCCCCGAGCTCGACCTGTACCTCGTCACCGACGTCAACGTCGAGGAGATCGCCGCGCGCGCCGGCGAAATGTTCAAGCGCATCTTCTTCCGCGAGGAGGACCACACCGAGCTCTACAGTTCGATCATGAAGGGCGTCGCAGAACGCCACCGCGCGCCGTTCTTCAACGCGCTGCGCGAGTACGCCAAGCAGCCGACCGGCGTGTTCCACGCGCTGCCACTGGCGCGCGGCAAGTCGATCATGAACTCCAACTGGATCGGCGACCTGCAGCAGTTCTACGGCATGAACCTGTTCATGGCCGAGACCTCGGCGACCTCCGGCGGGCTCGATTCGCTGCTCGACTGGTGCGGCCGGACGACATCGTGCTGGTCGACCGCAACTGCCACAAGTCGCACCACTACGGCCTGGTGCTCGCCGGCGCGCAGGTGGCCTACCTCGATTCGTACCCGCTCGACTCGTATTCGATGTACGGCGCGGTGCCGGTGCGCCACATCAAGAAGACGCTGCTCGACTACCGCCGCGCCGGCACGCTGAACCGCGTGCGCATGGTGCTGCTGACCAACTGCACCTTCGACGGGCTGGTGTACGACGTCGAGCGCGTGATGATGGAATGCCTGGCGATCAAGCCCGACCTGGTGTTCCTGTGGGACGAGGCCTGGTTCGCGTTCGCGCGCTGCCACCCGATCTACCGCCAGCGCACCGGCATGGCCACCGCGGCCAAGCTGGCCGCGACCTTCGCCGACCCGGCCTACGCCCGGCGCCATGCCGACTTCGCCGCCGGCTTCGGCGACGACGCCTGGGCCGACGACGAGCGCGTGCTGAACACCCGCCTGCTGCCCGACCCGGCGAAGGCGCGCGTGCGCGTCTATGCCACGCACTCGACGCACAAGACGCTGACCGCGCTGCGCCAGGGTTCGATGATCCACGTGTGGGACCAGGACTTCAAGGACAAGGCCGAGGAGGCCTTCCACGAGGCCTACATGACCCACACCTCCACCTCGCCGAACTACCAGATCCTGGCCTCGCTCGACGTCGGCCGGCGCCAGGTGGAGCTGGAGGGCTACGAGCTGGTGCAGCGCCAGCTCGAGCTGGCGATGAGCCTGCGCGAGCAGGTGCTGAACCACCCGCTGCTCAAGCGCTACTTCCGCTTCCTGCGCGTCGCCGACCTGGTGCCGCGCGAGTACCGGGCCTCGGGCGCGGAGAGCTACTACAACGTCGAGACCGGCTGGAACAACCTGGAGGAATCCTGGCGCACCGACGAGTTCGCGATGGATCCGACGCGCGCCACGCTGTACATCGGCATGACCGGCATGGACGGCGACACCTTCAAGAACAAGGAGCTGATGGACAAGTACGGCATCCAGATCAACAAGACCTCGCGCAACACCGTGCTGTTCATGACGAACATCGGCAGCACGCGCTCGGCGGTGGCCTACCTGATCGAGGTGCTGGTGAAGATCGCGCGCGGCGTGGAGGAGCGCGTGGCCGACATGAGCGCGATCGAGCGCCGCATCCACGACAAGCGGGTGCGCTCGCTGACGCAGGAGCAGCCGCCACTGCCCGACTTCTCGAGCTTCCACTTCGCGTTCCGCGGCCGCAGCGTCGAAGGCCGGGCCGAGACGCGCGACGGCGACATCCGCAGCGCCTTCTTCCTCTCCTACGACGACGCCAACTGCGAGTACATCGGCATGGCCGACGCCGCGCAGGCGATCCGCGACGGCCGCGAGCTGGTGTCGGCGCTGTTCGTGATCCCCTACCCGCCGGGCTTCCCGATCCTCGTGCCGGGCCAGGTGATCAGCGCGGAGATCCTGCAGTTCATGGCCGCGCTGGACGTGCGCGAGATCCACGGCTTCCGCCCCGAGCTGGGCTTCCGCATCTTCAACGAAGCCGCGCTCGACCGCGTGGCCGAGGCCACCGCCGCACGCGCCGCGCTGGCCGTGGCCGGGCGGGCCGCCTTCCCGATCGAGCGCAGTTCCCAGACCGTTTCACGCGCCGACCCTCTCGGCGAATCCGCCGCCACCCCCGCCACCCTCCGGACCGAGTCATGAGCACGAACAAAGTCAAGAACGTTTCCGACCTGCTGCTGATGTTCCACCGCAACGAGCGGCCGATCTACTTCATCAGCGCGACGAACTTCAACCTGCTGGGCATCGATCGCTGGGTCAACCGCTTCCGCTACATCAACTACATCGACTGCTTCGACGGCCGG